>JASIBM010000511.1 GCA_030045175.1 Streptosporangiaceae bacterium
CCGGAGCCATGCCCGCGATCGACCGGGCGCCCGAGCCGCGCGCGAGGCCAAGCAGCACGGTCTCCGCCTGGTCGTCCATGGTATGACCGAACATGATCACGGTCGCGCCGCAGGACGCGGCCGTCGCGTCCAGCGCGGCGTACCTCGCCACCCGCGCCGCCGCCTCCGGGCCGCGGTACTGCTCGGTGCCAGCCCGGGGGGACACAGCGTCCCCTGGGGACACCCCAGACCCCGATGGCCCGGAACCCCCCGCAGCGCTGGCCCGAGCGGCGACCTGGGCGCTGACGGCGAGCACCGGATCGAGCCCCATACCGCGCAGCGTGTCGGCTACCCGCTCGGCCCGCGCGGCCGAGCCCTCTTGCAGGCCATGATCGACGGTGACGGCACCCGCCCGCAGGCCGAGCTTGGGCGCCTCGAACGCGAGCGCGGCGGCGAGCGCAAGCGAGTCGGCCCCGCCCGAGCACGCGGCGAGCGTGAGCGAGTCATCGGGCAGGCCGGCCAGGCCGCGACGAACCGCCAGTCGCACGGCAGCCACCGCCGGGTGCGGCCGACCCCGCGCGGTGCTGCCCTGGGGGGACGACCCCCCCGCACCCCCCGCCGTGCTGGTCCCGGGGGGACGACCCCCCGAACCCCCCGCGGTGCTGGCCTTGCGGGCCTCCGCTAGCCCGCGAGCCGGATCAGCATCGCGGGCGTCGGCTTCCATCGGTCAGCTCGCGGCCCGTGCCGCGCCGTCCATCCGCTCGAGCCAGCGCGCCGGGCTCGCGAACTCGTCCTTGACGGGCAGCGTCGCCGGCGACGTCCACACCCGGTTGAACGACTCCATCCCCGCCTGCTCGACGACGGCCCGCACAAACGACGACCCCTGCTGGTACTGGCGCATCTTCAGGTCGATGCCCAAGATCCTGCGGATCGCCTGCTCGCCCCTGTTGCCCGAGGTGCGCCGCGCGTTGAACTTGGCCCTGATTTCCTCGACGGAGGGAACCACGGCCGGGCCGACGGCGTCCATCACGTAGTCGCCGTGCCCCTCGACCAGGGTCATCACCGCGGTCAGCCGGTCGAGGATCTCCCGCTGGCGCGGCGTCTGCATCGCCTCGATCAGGCTCTCGCCGTCGCTGCCCCTGACCGCGCCGGAAACCGCGTCGGCCGCGGCCCGCAGCCGGTTCAGTATCGACGCCGGGTCTAGCTCGGAGGCCAGCAGGAAGTCGGTCATCTGCTGCTGCACGTAAGGCCGCAGCCATGGCACCGACGTGAACTGGGTGCGGTGGGTCTCCTCGTGCAGGCAGACCCAGCGCCGGAAGTCGCTCGGGTTCACGCCAAGCTCGCGCTCGACCATCACGATGTTCGGAGCGACCAGCGTCAGCCTGCCAGGCGGTGCGTCCGCCGGCGGGAGGTCGGGATCCGGGGGCAAGAAGAGCTCATACTGCCCGAGCACGCGGCTCGCGAGGTAGGACAGGATCAGGCCCGCCTGCATCCCGGTGACCCTGGAACCGACGGCGGTGAGCACCGAGCCACCGGGCGCGGCGCCGATGTCCTGCATCCGGTCCACCAGCGGGTCGAGCACCACCTGGAAGCCGCTGATGTTCGCTTTGATCCAGCCTGGGCGATCCACGACGGAGACCTTGCCACCGTCGCTGTCACCGGGCATGCCGGTTACCTCCCGCACCGGGCCCACCACGGCGACCGCCTGCTCGCGGAGCTCGGCCACGACCCTGCGGGCCTCGGTGATGCTGACCTGCGGGCCTGGCCTGACCCAGCGGGTCGCGGTCGAGGCGGCTACGTTCCAGTCGATCATCTGCGCGCTGCTCACCCCTCCACCGTACGTGGCCGGCCCAGGACATGCGTGTCCAGTCGTCCGCGAGGTTCAAGGCGTGTCCCGCCACCCGCCGGGCGTTGTCCTAAGGCACCTTCGGCGCCAGGGCTTTGACGTTGGTCCCGAGTTTTGAGTGGCGGGGTGTTGGTCAGGCTGCGGTGGGGACGTCGGCGAGCGGCGGCGCGGAGCTGGCCTGACCGGGTATCAGCAGCCTCACGGGCACCACGCGCATCGCTGCCTCGGCCCGGGCAGCGCCCCGGAGCCCCAACGTGGAGCCCTTGCTGGCGCTGGAGGCCCGGTAAAGGCCCCACGTTGGGGTTCGTCCCGGGGTGAGGCGGCGCGGGATTGCCCGATTCACCCCTTGTGCCCGGCCGACCGGACCTCGCGCTGACACCATGGAGCTGGCGTAAGAACGCGAGACCAAGCAGCTTTCGCCAAGGCTTTCCTAGTGGCAGCCGCAGGCGGCGAGCGCGGTCGCCAGCTGGGCGAGCGTCATCTCGGGTTGCTCGCCCAAGCTGGCCGGCAGGTTGTTGCCCATGAAGGCGAAGGCGAGCAGCTGGCCCGTACGGGCGTAGGCGATGCCGGCCATCGTGGCCACATCGTTCAGGTTGCCCGTCTTCGCCCGCACCGTGCCGAGCGCCGCTGGCCCGAACGGGCCGAAGAAGCTGCCTGCGGCGAGCGTGCCGTAAAAGCCAGCCACTGGCAGCCCCGTGATCACCGGGCGCAACCTGGCCGGACCTGATCCCGATGCGAGCCTGATCAGCCGGACGAGCGCCTGCGGCGAGATCCTGTCGAGCGGCGAAAGCCCGCTCCCGTCGTGGATCGAGATGCCATGCACGCCGAGCTTGCCGTCGACGGCCATCACCGCCTCGGCCGCGCCGCTGAACGTGCCTGGCCTTCCGGTGGCGATGGCCACATGCCTGGCCAGCGTCTCGGCGATCACGTTGTTGCTCTCCGACAGCATCTGCTGGACGATCTGCGCTAGCGGCGGCGAGTGAACGGCCGCGATGACCGCGCTGCCGGATCTGTCCTTCGCCGCCACGGCAGTAACCGGCCCTCGGACAGGCACGCCGTCCTGGCGCAAGAACCGGGCGAAGTACCTTGCCGCGTCCAGGCTGGGCGTCATGGTGCGGGCCGCAGTGCCAGGCCAGTCCTCGTCCTGCGGTACGTGCGGGACGCTGGGTGATACCAGCCGCCCCTGGTCGACCTCCAGCCCGGTGATCGGGGCGACGTTGCCGGTAGTGATGTAGCTGAGTCCGGGCCAGCCCGGCGCCACGATGGGGCCGTGGAACAACGATCCGTCGTAGCTCAGCCGCACCGACGTGACGTTCCTGGCCTTCAGCGCCCGCGCGGTCGCCGCCGCTAGCGAGCTGAGCGTGGCTGGCTGCGGGTAGTCCGCTGCCGGGAACCTGCCAGCCGCCAGCGTGGGGTCACCGCCCCCGACGAGCACGATGTCCTCACTCGCTCCCGCGCCGCCGGCGCCAGACGGCCCGAGCACCGATGTCGTGAACGTGGCCCCCGGGCCGAGAACGTCCAGCGCGGCGACCGCCGTCGCCAGCTTGGTCGTTGACGCGGGGGTGAATCCCACCTGTGCGTTGAGCGCGTAAAGCACCCGGCCTGTCGTCAGGTCGGTCACGAGCGCCCCGACGTCATGGCCGAGCCCGCCGCCCGCGATGATCGGTGAGATCTGGGCGGTCACCCCGGCCGGGGTCGCCTGGCCGCGTGACGCCAACCCTGAGGCGCCAGGCAGGGCGGAACCAGGGCGAACAGGCCCGGTGCCAGATACGTGCGTCACCTCGAGCAACGCGAGCCTGGCAGGCAGCATCCGCGCCGTCGCGACGCCTGCCCCGATCGTGAACAGGCAGAGCGACGCGAGCGTGGCGACCACCATCCGCGCCAGCCTGTTCACTGTCCGCTATCTCCTTCACCAGGTGCGCGGGCTACGGTCATGCCCTCGGCAGCGTCGACAGGCAAGTGACTCCGAGGGTATACATCACCTGGGGGGCACACACACCCAGGCAACGCAGCAATCATCCACCCAGAGGGAGGACGCATCGTGGAATTCGATGTAGTCATCGAGATCCCGAAGGGCACGCGCAACAAGTACGAGATGGATCACAAGACCGGGCGAATCAGGCTCGACCGGATGCTCTTCACCTCAACCAGGTACCCCGCCGACTACGGCTACGTAGAGGACACGCTCGCCGACGACGGCGATCCGCTTGACGCGCTCGTCCTGCTTGACGAGCCGACGTTCCCTGGTTGCCTGATCAGCTGCCGTGCGATCGGCATGTTCCGGATGCGAGACGAGAAGGGCGTGGACGACAAGGTTCTCTGCGTGCCGGCCACCGACCCCCGGACCGCGCACCTGCGCGACATCGCCGATGTCTCCGAGTTCGACCTGCTTGAGATCCAGCACTTCTTCGAGGTGTACAAGGCACTGGAGCCAGGCAAGGAGGTTGAGGCAGCTAAATGGGTCGGCAGGCAGGCCGCTGACGACGAGATCGAAGCGTGCAGGTTGCGCGCGGCGCGGGAGGCTTGGGGTGACTGAGCCCGATGCAGGACGCGACTCGTCCCCGCAGATCACCGAGTTCACCGACGCCGACAGCGAGGCACTCGCCAACGCGCCGCTGCTGCACGAGCTGAGCGAGGACGACAGGGCGGCCGTGCGCCCGCACACGCACGTCGTGCTGCTCCGCCGCGGCGAGCACCTGTACGAGGAAGGCGCCGTCGATGACAAGCTCTACGTGGTCATCGAGGGCAAGGTCAAGCTGACGAGGACGTCTCCGGATGGCCGGGAGGTCCTGGTCAGGGTGCAAGGTCCGGGCGAGATGTTCGGCGAGCTGGCCATGTTCGACCCGACATACCGCACGTCGACCGCCGCCGCGGTTACCGACGCCCGGCTTGCCGTGATCGCCCACGCCGACCTGCGCGACGTGCTCATCCGCAGGCCGACCGTCGCCATGTTGCTGCTGAAGGAACTGGCGCAGCGGCTGCGCGTGATCACGGACACCACGACGAACTTGATCTTCACCGACGTCCCCGGCCGGGTCGCCAAGGCACTGCTCGAGCTCGCCGCCAGGTTCGGAGAGCAGCAAGAGGACGGCATCCACGTCACTCACGACCTCACTCAGGAGGAACTGGCCCAGCTCGTCGGGGCGTCCAGGGAGACGGTCAACAAGGCGCTCGCCGATTTCGCCGGCCGGGGCTGGATCCAGCTCTCGGCCAAGTCGGTGCTCATCATCGACCCAGAGCGACTCCGCCGCCGGGCGCGGTAACACGGCTGGCGGGAACTCACCTGGCCGGAACTCGCCGCGATCGGCCAGGTAGGCGAGCTGGGCGCGGACCGACAACTCAGCGAACGGCCACAGCGCCCGGTCGACGTCGGCATAGACCCTGGCGACTATCTCGGCACGGCTGCGGTCCCCCGCGGCAAGAGCCGCCCTGATCTCGGCGAGTCGCTCGGCACGGTGCGTTAGATAAAAATCGAGAGTTCCCCGCGGATCGCTCAGCAGCGGGCCATGGCCTGGCAGCAGCGTTACCAGGTCGGCGGCGTCGGCGAGCGCGCGCAGCCTCTCCAGAGAGGCTAGGTAAGCGCCGAGGTCGCCGTCATGCCCGATGACCGTGGTGCCGCGGCCAAGCACGGTGTCGCCGGTCAGCACCGCCTGGTCCGCGCGCAGGTACAGGCTGACCGAGTCGGCGCTGTGGCCAGGGGTGCCGATGACCTCGATCTCGCAGTCCCCGCCGACCACGACGCTGCCCGGCGGCAGGCCCTCGTCGCCGAGGCGGTACGCCGGGTCGACCGCCCTGACCTTGGTGCCGGTGCGCCCGGCCAGCGCCGCCGCGCCCGCCGAGTGATCGGCGTGCCCGTGCGTCAGCAAGATCGCCGAGATACGGTGGCCGGACTGCTCTGCGATCGAGCAGACCCGGCGCAAGTGAGCCTCGTCGTCGGGCCCCGGGTCCACTACCACGGCCGTGGCCGAGCCAGGTGCGGCGATCAGCCAGGTGTTGGTCCCGTCCAGGGTCATCAGCGACGGGTTGGGCGCGAGGACGCAACGCGCCCGCGCGGTGCCAGATCCGTCGATCTGCCCAGGTTCTCGCGGCACGGGTTCGCCTGTCACAGGGGGTACTCCTTGGTGCCGGGCACCGAGAGCCACACCGCGCCGTCGGCCTCGAAGAGCTCGGGAAGCAGCGGGGTCACCGTGCGCTGCGCGCCGAGGACCTCGTCGACGCCGGCGTGGTCGGCGAGCTCGGCGAGGGTGATCGCGGTAGGCAGCCATAGCTCGATCTCGCGAGCCCGGCCAGCGTCAAGCGCGGCGGCTGGCGCGATCCACTGCACGGCGGCAGCCTCCCCGCCGACATCCCTGGTCCGCTGGCCGGGCGGCAGCGCCGCGGCGAAGAACCTAGTGTCGAACCTGCGCGGCTCGACGACCGGCGTGATCCACCGCGACCATGGGCGGAGCAGGTCGGCGCGAAGCACAAGCCGACGACGGGCTAGCAGTTCGGCCAGTGAAACCGAACGGTCAAGCAGCGCATGCCGGTCCGCCTCCCACTCGTCGCTGGTGGTATCTGCCACGACCGAGTCAGCTGACTCCCCGGCCAGCAGTACCCCGGATTCCTCGAAGGTCTCCCTGACCGCCGCGCAGACCAGGGCCCTGGCCAGCGATGGCGGCGCGGCAAAGATGCGGCCCCACTCGGCCGCCTCAGGTCCGGTCCAGGCCACCTGCTCGTCGGCGTCTCTGGCGTCAACCGATCCACCGGGGAAGACATAAGCACCCGGCGCGAACGCCATCGAGGGCTTGCGGCGCAGCATGTACACCTCGAGCCCGGCCGCGCGATTCGTACC
>JASIBM010000512.1 GCA_030045175.1 Streptosporangiaceae bacterium
ACTGCGGCGCCGGGCGGGACCGCACCGGGCTGGTTACCTTGCTGCTGCTCGCGCTGGCCGACGTGGAGCCGGATGCCATCGCCCGCGACTACGAGCAGTCCGCCGAGTCCCTCAAGGCGCTGTTCACCGCGATGGGCCAGCCAGACCAGGCACCTGCCATCGAAGCAGCCCTCGCGGACCGCGGCACCACCGCCCGCGAGGCCATCCTCGCCACGCTCGAAGGCTTCAGCGCGGAAACCTACCTGCTCACCGCGGGAGTCAGCCCAGCCAGCCTGGCAGCAGTCCGTCACCGGCTCCTCGGATGAGCGGACACCGGCGAGGCTTGCGCGTAGTTGCTTCGGAGCCGCGGATCTGGATGGCATCCCGGCTGCCAGGTGGCGCTCTATGCCTGGAGGAGGCGGGCAAGCATGGGTGTGACTAAGCTGGCCCAGCTCAGGGTGACAGCAGTGCGCATGTGGATTGAGGCCGTGCTGCTGTCGCCTTGTGATATGCGACGGCTACATTGACTATTTATGCCCGGTGCCTGCCGGACGGGAGGGACCGATGAGGACCAAGATTCGCATTGCCGCGCTCACCGCCGCCGGCGTCCTGGGCATGGGCGGATTCGTCGCGGCGCCAGCGCCGTCGGTGCTCGCCGCCGCGTCCACAGTCCGAATCCGGGTGACTGGTATCGACAGGAACGGCCGTCCGACGAAGGTCTATGCCGTCATAAATGGCACGACGTACACGCCGATCTATACCCGTGGCCGGACCGTTTCCGTGCCGAAGGGACCGGCCTGGGTCGGCGCCGAGGTCGACACGACTACCGGGTCCCAGCTCATGAGCGCCACCTTGGTCATGCGGAGAGTGACGATCTCGCGCAGCCAGACCATCGTGCTGGATGCACGCCCAGGCAAGCTAGTCAAGTTCAGCCTGGGCGTGGCGGATGCCCAGTTGACCAGTCAGGTCGTGCAGGCCTGTGTTGGCGGCAACTTCGTCACGGGGGCGCCGGTCGGCGCGGGGGAGTTCGCTGCCCCGCTATACGTGGTTCCGGTGCGGGCTAAGGGGTTCGGCTTCGGCTACGCCAGCACATGGCAGACGGCTGCCGCTTCCTATCTCATATCGGGCCAGTCGACTGGTGGTATCCCGGGCACGCCCCATTACCGGGCGACTCCGGCCGGGATGGCCAAGATTCAGCTGACCCTGCGCAGCGGCGATGTAGTGGGCAGCTATGAGGACATCCGGGTGATCCGTCAGACCAGTTGCGGCGTCCAGCAGTTCCTGCCTGTGGCGAACCCGGCCGAGTCGCTTACCCAGTACGTCTCGGCCGGGCGTTACGAGATCTGGACTGACGGCTACCGGGCGTTCTGGATCAACAATGCCCGCTATGCAGCAAGGCAAAGTTACTCGGACACGTTCGGCGGAGCAGCCTGGGGACCCGGACAGGACTTTCCGAGTGTCTGGGAGCACGAGTTCCGGTTCACGTCGCAAAGCCCGATCGGTGACCCGCGGCATCAGAGCTTCGAATGCTGTGACCTGAGCAGCATGACACTCTCTTATCGCGGGCACGTCATCAAGCACGCGGTGCAGTCGCAGTATCGCGAAGACCGGACCTTCATGGCTTACCTGCCAGCATCGTCCGCGGCCTGGTACACCTTCCGCTTGGTCGCGTCGCGTCGCGTGCCCGGATTGAAGATACCCGCCAGCATCCTGTCGCCGCGGATGACGCTGTCCTGGCACTTCCAGACGTCACCAGAGCCCGGCGTACCGCTCGACGCGAAGCTGACTCCGGTAACCGCCACTCTCTTCGTACCCAGCGGCCTGGATATGCAGAACCAGGCGGCGCCAGGCGCCAGCACCGTCATCAAGGTCAGCGTCGTCCACCCGAGAGAGAGTGGCTACATCTCGCCGCCGGGATACAGCCTCAGGACCTTCCGGGTACAAGCGTCGTTCAACGGCGGTAGCACCTGGCAGGCAGTCAAGCTGGTGCGGCATGGCAGTTACTGGCTGGCCACGGTGCCCGACCCGGCGAGCGGATACGTTGCGCTGCGGTCTACCGTGATCGATTCACACGGCGACATGTCAGTGGAGACGATCTACCGGGCCTACGCGATCAGCTAGCCTGCCGTACGCCTCGATGACGGCCGCCAGCGTGGGCGGGCATCACCGAGGGTCGCGGTCAGAGCGGGTGCTGGTGGTGGCAATTTGTAAGGATGTGTTTGTCTGCCGTTAGTCGCGCCCGGGTTAAAGTTGGCGCCCAGAAGGCGGTAGGTGGTCGCAGGAGGGCCGTATGACAGCATCCGGCCTAGGTCAGATCGGCGATCAGCCGGCGCCGCCTGCGCTGGTGAGCCTGGTCACCTCGGGTGGCCGGCTGACGGCCCGCGCTTACGCTGCGACCATTCTCGATCTGGCTGCGCGCGGGCTACTGGTGGCGACCACTCCCCGCCCGGGCGAGCTGTGGTGCGCGGTGCCAGCCGGTCCGGACGCCGTGGGGGCGTCGGTCGGTGCCTTCGAGCAGCCTGTCCTGGACCAGGTGACCCGGGTGGCCGGCCGGACCGGTGCGCCGTTTCATGTCCTGGCCGACAGCCATGCCTCGGACCTGCCGCGCGCCTGGCGGCCGTTCGCAGCGGCTGTCACCGACACCGCGAAGCGAGCCGGGCTCGTGCGACCGCGAGTGCCCCTGGCCGTCCGGGTCGTCGTGGTAATCGCTGTGGTGGGGGCCTTCGTGCTGGTCGTCAGGTCACAGGCCGCCGCCAGCCATCATTTCTCGTCGGCTCACCACTCTCCGGTCGCGACCGTCCTCCTGGTCGTCGGCGCCCTAGCCGCTTTGCTGGTCCTGCCGCGACTGCTGCGCTATGGCGCGGCGCTGACGGTGACCAGCACCGGCCGCGCCATGGCCCGGGCAACAAGGCCCCCGGACCGCGCCACCCTGGCCCGCGCGGCGTCTGCCGGGCAACCCGGCGCTGCGGACCTTAGCCTGCTGGCCTGCGCGGTAGCGATCGGCGTGCCTGTTCCCGGCATGCTGCTCAACCCGTCCCTGGTCCGCGGCCGCGGCACGGGCAGCGCCGGACAGCCCCCAGCGCAGGCGTGGTCCTCGCTGACCGGGCAGTGGCGGCTGGTCCCCATCGGACCGGTCCCGCGGCAGACCTTCACCGCCGCGTCCAGCGTGGTCATCCTCATCCCGTACCTGGGCTGGACCTTGATGTTCGCCTTCGGTGCCTACTTCGCCGTGATCGTCCCGGCCGATTTGTGGCGGCTGCCGGTGGCGGCAGGGCTCGGCGCGCTGGCGGTGCTGATCGGGAGCAGGTTTGTCACGCACCTGGTCACCTGGCTGACCCGCAACGTCCGGGCCGAGGTCACCGGGCAGGTTATTGCCATCTGGCAGGTGACCTACCGCGGCTACGACGACGATGTGGTCGTCTCGCACCTCGCCGTTGACGACGGACGCCGGGCCTGGCATCTGCTCTCTGGTGGCCAGCAATACGCCTGGCTGGCAACGGGCGATCTGGTCCAGGTCCGCTTCCTGCGAAGGTCGGCCCAGATCCTGGACCTCACGCGGCTCACCGCCGACGCCATCAGGCCGGCACCGCAAGGCTGACCGGCGCGACCGGCGCGACCGGCGCGACCTGCGCCGATCGCCGCCCAGGCCGGATCCGGATCCCGCAGGTCCTGGCACGAGTGTCAGTACGCAGGCGGATACTGCCAGGCATGGCAAGATTCGAGGACCAGGACCTGACTGATGCCGAATTCCGTGAGTGCGACTTGACTCGCGCCCGTTTGATCGGGGTGGTGATGCCGGACGCTGTCATCGACGGGCTGGTCAGGAACCTGGTGGTTAACGGAGTCGAGGTGACGTCGTACGTGGAGGCCGAGCTTGACCGGCGGCATCCGGTGCGGTTGCTGATCCGCTCGGCCGATCCGGCCGACCTGCGGCAAGCCTTCCGGCAGTTGCGGGCCGGCTGGTCGGCGACGATCGGGCGGCTCCGGGGAATGCCCGAGGGCTCTGAGTACCGGCGCGTCGGCGGCGAGTGGTCGGCGGTGCAGACCCTGCGCCATCTGGTGTTCGTGCACGACTCGTGGTTCCGTCGCTGCTGCCTGGGGTCGACCGAGCCGTTCACCGCGATCGGGCTGGCGCCCGGGTTCGTTCCTGACCAACAGGAGCAGGGCCTGGATCGAGCGGCGGCCCCGGGCCTTGACGAGGTGCTAGCCGTGCGCGACGTGCAGGGCGCCGAGCTAGAGCGCTGGCTGTCGACTGTGACGCCCGATGAGCTGTCGGCGCCTGCGCCAGTGCCTGCGGGCCGGGGCTGGCCGCCGTACGCCAGGGGGAAGTCGGTGCTCGAGTGCGTGCGCGTGGTGCTGGACGAGGAGTGGGCGCACCACGGTTTCTGCATGCGGGACCTTGATCTGCTCGGGTGCCCCTCGCCAAGTGCCGCGCCAGCCCGCGCGGAGGTTTGGCCTTCCTGATTGGGAGAAATGGAATTGAAAGATCGAGGAATTGTGTGCGAGCTCGGCGTCGCTGACGTTGCAAGCTCGATCGAGTTCTACGAAAAACTAGGATTCGAAACAATAGAACTAGAGTCGGCCGGTGGATCATTCTCATGGGCAGAGCTCTCGTTCCATGGATCCAGGTTGATGCTTCAGGAGATCGGCGGGCTTGCCGGCCATCTACCTGGGATTGCGCGGAAGCTAACCGCGCCGTCTCATGCCATCGTCCTTCGCGTGGGCTCGGCAGGTGATGCCGAAGCTCTGCACAGGCGCCTTGGTGAGCTGGGCGTAGCGGGCCAAACCGGCCTTCGTCGGACCGGCTATGGAACGACGGAGTTCTCTATCGTCGATCCGGACGGTTACGTGCTGCTGATAGCGGGTTACTAAGAGCTGGCCTGGGCGTTCTGGCGGCTGGCGGGTTGTTGCTTTAAGGTACGGACGCTGCGGCGCTGAGAGCTGGCGCCGCCTCCTGGATGCGAACCGAGGACCGGCTGATCAGCAACGCGGGCAAGAAACCGAGGCCAAGCGCGACGAGCACGCCCAGGTTGGCATAGGCCCAGGCGCCGGTCTTGCCGCCGAGCCCGATCGGCCCCAGCAGGTACCCCTGCCAGGACAGCCAGCCGGCCGCGCTGTTGGTGACCAGGCCCCAGCCGATCGCGCTGGCTAGCACGACGAGGCCGACCGGGAACCAGCGGATGTCGCCGTAGCGCCCCGTACGGTCGAAGAGCTCAGGCTCGCGATAGTCGGCCCGCCGCGTCGCGATGTCCGCGAGCATGACCCCGCACCAGCCCGCGACCGGCACGCCGAGCGTGATCAGGAACCCCTCGAACTGCGCCAGGAAATTCCCGGCCACGAATACTACGTAGATCGCGCCTCCGGTCATGAGCGTGCCGTCGATGAGGGCCGCCACCCACCGGGGCGCCCGCAGGCCGAGCGTCAGCAGGGCGAGCCCGGAAGAATAGATATCGAGCACCGATCCGGCGATCAAGCCCAGTACCGCCACGACCGCGAACGGCACCAGGAACCACGTGGGGAGCAGCACGACGAGCGCTCCGATCGGGTCGTTGGCGATCGCCTTGTTCAGCCCGGCCGACGAGCCGGCCAGCAGGAGGCCGAACAGCAGCAAGACCACAGAAGGGAGGGAGATCGCGAACGTGGTCCATCCGGCGATCCCGGCACCTGATGACCTCCGCGGCAGGTAACGGGAGTAGTCGGCAGCCATGATCGTCCAGCCGAGCCCGAAGCTGGCCATCACGAACACCAGCCCGCCGATGACGTCCTGCGTCGAGCCGGCCCGCAGCCCTGATACCACGGCCCAGTGGATCCGCCCGGCGGCCAGCACGAGGAACATCACGGTAAGCACGGCGGTGACCACCGTGATCACCATCTGCATCCGCATGATCAGGTCGAAGCCCATGACCCCGCCGACGATCGTCAGGACCACCGCAATGACCAGGGCGGTCACCTTGGTCAGCGGGCCACCGCCCCAGCCCAGGTGACCGGACACGGTCGCGATCGCCAGCGTGGCGAGGACCACGAGCACGGTCTCCCAGCCGACATTGACCAGCCAGGCAATGGCCGTAGGCAGCTTGTTGCCGCGCACCCCGAACGCGGCCCGGCTCAGCACCATCGTCGGCGCCGACCCCCGCTTGCCTGCCACCGCGATGAAGCCGCACAGCGCCGTCGACATCACGATCCCGGCCACGCCCACGGCAAGCGCCTGCCAGAACGAGATACCGAAGTCCAGCACGAACGACCCGTAGGACAGGCCAAACACGGTAATGTTCGCCGCGAACCACGGCCAGAATAGGTCCCGCGGCCTGCCCTTCCGCTCGGCACGGGAAATAACATTGATCCCGTTGACCTCAATCTGTAACAAATGGTCAGTCACGATTCAAATCCTCCCTAACGCGCATTGCCAGGCTCCTATTAGCAGTCTTACTCCCGCAACGGGATCTGCCTAGCCCCGGGCAGCCGTCGGGTGCCGAGGTAGCGCGGTAGTGACAGCGCCATCCGGCCAGGACGCGTCAGACGCCGTCCGCACCTCGGCGGGACGTGGCGTCTTCACTCGCCCGTCATCTGAAAGTCGCTTTATTTGGCTTAAATCTGATTGTGGACATCTTGTCCTCGCCCAGGGCGCCGCGTTCCGGGCGATCTTGCTCGTCCAGAACGGTTTCGTGCGCTAGTGGTGCCTGCCCCTCGACGTGAGGAGACCTTGCGTGACGATTGAGGTGAGCCGGCGTCAGCTAATGGCGTCGGCAGGCGGGATGGTTCTGGCGTCGTTCGCCTTGCCGTCCAACCTGCGGAAGATCATCGATGGCGCGCCCGTGGCGCGTCTCAGCTCGGCGCGGGCAACCGCGCCCATCTCCCAGATCCAGCACGTCGTCGTGCTGATGCAGGAGAACCGATCCTTCGACCACTACTTCGGAGCCATGCCCGGAGTGCGCGGATTCAGTGACCCGACGGCGATCCCGGGGGTCTTCCAGCAGGCAGACCCGCAAAACCCTGACGGGTACCTGTACCCGTTCCACGCCGACACGCACAGCACGAGTGCCCAGGCGCTGCCATCGACCAGCCACAGCTGGCTGCCTCAGCACTACTCGTGGGACAACGGGGCCATGGACGGCTTCGTGACCGCGCGACTCGACGAGTCGATTGACTCGTATGACGGGCTCGCCGCGCAGTACTCCATGGCGTACTTCCAGCGGGACGACATCCCCTTCCAGTGGGCGCTGGCCGACGCCTTCACGATCTGCGATGGCTACCACTGCTCGGTGCTGGGACCGACCTGGCCTAACCGGCTCTACCTCATGACCGGCCAGATCGACCCCGCAGGCACGAACGGTGGTCCGACCTACGGCAACTACGTGCCCCCTGAAGGGTTCTCGTGGCAGACCTACCCGGAGCTGCTGACGGCGGCTGGCGTGTCCTGGAAGGTCTACCAGGAGGTCGACAACTACGGCTTCAACGTGCTGGAGTACTTCGATCAGTACCAGAACGCGTCGACCTCGTCGCCGTTGTACCAGAACGCCATGAAGTTCTACCAGCCAGGCCAGTTCGAGTACGACGCCATGAATGACCTGCTGCCGACGGTGTCGTACATCCTCCCGACCTCCTACCAGTCCGAGCACCCCGACTTCATGCCGGCGGCCGGCGCCGACTACGTCAAGAGCAAGCTCGACGCGATCGCCGCCAATCCCGATGTCTGGGCTAAGACGCTCTTCATCCTCATCTACGACGAGAACGACGGGTACTTCGACCACGTTCTTCCGCCCACCGCGCCCGCTGGCACGCCCGGCGAGTTCATCACCGCGTCGGCGTCGACAGAGAAGTCCGCACCTGGGCCGATCGGCCTGGGCTTCCGCGTCCCCTGCATCCTCGTCTCGCCCTGGACGGTGGGCGGCTTCGTCTGTCACGACACGTTCGACCACACGTCGGTGACCCGGCTGCTTGAGCTGGTGACCGGCGTAGTCAATCCCAACATCAGCGCCTGGCGGCGCCAGACCGTCGGCGATTTCACCTCGGCACTCGGGACGTTCCCGTTCGGCCGGTTCCCGCGGCTGCCGGACACGAAGTGGCAACTCGAGCAGGCCGAGCAGGAAGTACTCCAGTTCCAGCTCCCGCCCTTCCCGGGCGCGGACCAGACCCCGCCGGTCCAACCGCCTGGGTTCAGACCTGTGTCGAACGCACGACCCGTCAAGACTGTAGTGGGGGTGTGATCAGATGACACCGCGCGATTCATCCACTTCCCGCCCCGCCTGGGCCAGCCGGCGCGTGATCATAGCGGCAGCGGCGGCCGTGGCCCTCGCCGCCGCTGGTACGGCAACGGCGCTCGCCACTGGCCACTCCGGCGCTCGTCACATCGCTGCTGACCACCGTGCGGCCAAAGCCCGGCTCACCTCGTCGAGCTGCACCGGGCCGACCGGGGCCGCCTACGTGGCGCTGCCCGGTTATCAAGCCTTCGACGCTGTCAACACCGACGACTGCTACCTGGTACAGCAGTACAACGTGGGCGACAGGGAGGTGCCAGGTACGGGTACTGAAGACTTCAACTACGACTCCACTGACGAGGGCGTGGCGATGTATGGCAACACGCTGTACTTCGCCGACACCGGCAACGACACAGTTGCGGTGATCGACTCCGCCGCGCTCCAGGTGAGTAACTACGAAAACCCCGCCGAGACTCTCATCCAGGTGGGTTTCGACCCGGAGAGCCTGGCCGTGACCCCTGACGGCAGCCAGGTGTGGGTGGCCGAAACGGGCCCGGAGACCGGCGAGCCGTCGCTGGGCGGGATCAGCGTGATCTCGACGGCCACCGACACGGTGACAGCGAGGCTGCACCTGTGGACCGATCCCAGGGAAATCGCGTTCTCACCTTCCGGCTCGACCGCTTACGTGACAGCAAGCGACGGCCTGTACGTCATCAACACGGCCACCCTCCAGGTGGTCACCGTGATCCGCGGGCTCGGCAATCCGCAGGGCGTCGCTGTCTCCCCGGACGGCAGCACGGTCTACGTGACCAACACCGCGCAGGGATCGGTTGAGGTCATCAGCGCCGCGACCAATACGGTCACCGCCGCGATCGGGGTGGGCCAGATGCCGTGGCAGCTCGTGCTCTCACCCGACGGCGGCACGCTGTACGTGGCCGACGCCGACTCCGACGCGGTCTCCGTTATCAGCACGGCGTCCGACACGGTCACGAACACGATTTCCGACCCCGGTGACCCCGTCAGCCTCGCCCTGACCCCCGACGGCAGCGAGTTGTGGGTGGGAGGGCTCACCTCAGGCATCATCACGGTGTTCAGCACAGCCACTGACAGCTCCGAAGGCACCTTCAACGTCGGCTATGGCGGCAAGGCCAACGCGGGCGACGGCGAGGAGCCGACCGGCATCGTCATCACCTCGACCCTGACCCCCGGCGGCAGCTAGGCGGCATCCGGCAACCAAAATGCGGGGCCCTGCCATCGGGCAGGGCCCCGCGCCGCGAGCCGCGTTGTCCGATAGTGATCGGGCCGCGTTCCGATAGTGATGCTGCCGCTGGTTCACGGTCGCGAGGGCGGCGGCGTCAGGCGGATATGCTCTGGCTGTGAGGACGCAAGAAGAACCCGGCGTGTTGCCGCCGGAGAGCAGCTTCGCGACCATTGACGATGTGCTGGCGGGGATGCGGCAGCGTGGTGGCCGGGCTACGCCTGCCCGGCGGCTGCTCCTGGGCGTCCTCTTCCGGGACCGTCAGCACCGCAGCGCCGAAGATCTGGCCGGAGAGGTTCAGGCTCTGGCGCCGGACGTGAACATCAGCACGATCTACCGCAACCTTGAGGAGTTCGTCAGGCTCGGCGTAGTCGACAGGGTGTATTTCGGCGGCGGCCCAGCTACGTACCACCTCTCCTCCGGCCGCCACGGTCACCTGGTCTGCGATAGCTGCGGCGGGGTTACCGAGGTGCCAGATGAGGTGTTCGTGGAATTGGCCGATGCCCTGGCGGTGCGGTACGGCTTCATCGCGGACCGGCACCAGTTCGCTGTGGCCGGGCTGTGCGCGGACTGCCGTTGATCCGGTCGCTTGGCCGGCGGCCTTCAGGCAGCGTGACGCCTGATCGATGTGATTGAGTTCACCGGATCCTTGCTATTGCGAGTATCTTGCAGATGGTTGCCTGCTTCCGTTAGCGTGACGTGACATGGCGGAACGCGGGGAGATCAGCACTGCTCAGAACGCTCAGGTCGATGTCACTAGCGAGATCCGGAGCTTCTGGGACACGGACGCGGCGACCTATGACGACTCGCCGTCCCACTATCCGCGGCGCCCGCAAGAGCAGGCGGCCTGGGCCGCCGCGCTCCGGCGGCTGTTGCCCCCGCCGCCGGCGCGGGTGCTTGATGTCGGGGCCGGCACGGGTTTCCTGTCGTTGCTGCTGGCAGGCCAGGGCTATCAGGTAACGGCACTGGACCTGGCTCCTGCGATGCTGGCCCGGCTGCGGGCCAAGGCGGCCGACCGCAAGCTGGACGTCGAGACCGTGGAGGGCGATGCCCTTCATCCGCCGGCCGGCGAGTTCAGGGCCGTGGTGGAACGGCACCTGACCTGGACCCTGCCAGACCCGGCCGCGGCGCTGACGACCTGGCACGCTGCCGCCCCGCAGGGCAGGCTAGTCCTCATCGAGGGAAGCTGGAGCAGCCGCGGCTCCTCTCCCGGCGACCTGCTGCGCATGCACGCGCGGCGGATAGCCAGCCAGATCCGCGGGGCCGAGCCGGGTCATCATGGTCATTACAGTGAGCGGATGAATGCCGCCCTGCCCTATCGAGGCGGCATAACCCCTGGTGAGGCGGTTGCCCTGGTGCAGGCCAGTCCCTGGGGCCCGGCCAGGATCGAGCGGCTCCGCGACGTCGAGTGGGCGCTGACCGAGGGTCGGGGGCAGCTAGACGCGCTCTTGGGCACCCATCCCAGATGGGCTGTCATCGCCGGCGATTGACCTGGTCAGCTGGCCGCCGGCAAATGGCCGTGGTTCAAGCGGGCAGGACGTTCCTTTGCTAGCCTCGTACGGTGTCGCGAAGACTTCGCATCTGCAAGCCACGCGCAGCGGGCTCCGGTCCGGCTGGCGGCCCTGGGCGCACGGTGCTGATCGAGGTCTTCTGGCTGCGCTGCCATCCGGATCGTGGCCTTTCCTACCGGCGGGTGGCCGAGTACCTGGCGCTGGGCGAGGCTCCGGACGTCACGGCCGGGCGGATCGCGGGGGCGCTGCCCGGACCGGACGGCGGGCCGGTGATGATGCACTCGACGAGCTGGCGGCACCTGGACGACGGCACGATCGTGCTGACCTATGCGGTCGCGCCCGACCCGGAGCCTTGGCTGCCTTCGGTCCGGGTCACCAGGCCGGAGGTCGCGCGCAGCGCCAGCCCGGTACGGCCGGCCCCGCCCCGGATCGGGCACGAGCATGTCGCCGCCCACGCCGCGCAGCACCTGGCGTTCCTGGCCGGCACGGATCCCATGGTCGGCGACCTGCTCGCGCAGGTGCCTGACTTCGGCCAGGCGCTGACGGCGCTGCCACGCGCGCCCTCGGGCCAGCTGTCCTTAACGGCTACCGCGCGAGAGCGGCCCCCGCGCAGCCGGTACAGTCGGGGCTTTGCCAGCTTCCCGCCTCAAGCCAGGAACCGGTCGGTGCGCCGTTCGGCCATGCTGGCCAGGTCGGCGGCGGCGATGGCCAGGAAGTCCAGGACGTAGGCCAGCGGGGCGCCATGGAAGTTGCCGCTGGACTCCACCCGCCCGTGCATGTCCTCGCGGCGCCGCTGTCCCATGACAGTAGTTGCGTCTACCAGGTACTTGCAACATGTTCGCAGACTGAGTTAGCGTGCCGGAAAGGCAGCATTCGTGCCGTGCCGACCCGGAGGATGCCTCATGTCCGCTGTCACCGCCGCCCGCGATCCCGGCCTGGGGACGATGGTCCGCGAGTCGTTCGCCGCGATGACGCCTGTCGAGCGTCGTCGCACGCTGGGCATGTACGGGTCGATCCTGATCCTGCACGCGATCGGGTTTGCCCTGTTCATCATGATCGTGCTGCCTGCGCATTACCGGTTCTTCGGCATCGGGCTGAGCGTGACGGCCTACACCCTGGGGCTGCGCCACGCGTTCGACGCCGACCACATCTCCGCGATCGACAACACCACCCGCAAGGCGATGAACCAGCGGCAGGGCACCGACAGGCCCAGGCCGCTCGCCTTCGGCTACTTCTTCTCCCTCGGCCACTCCACGATCGTGATCGCCATCGGGGTCGGGCTCATCATCGCCGCGAAGACCGTGCTCCCGGCGGTCACCCACTCCAACTCCTCGCTTGAATCCTTCGGCGGCACCTTCGGCACGATCGTGTCCGCCGCGTTCTTGTTCCTCATCGCTTTGCTCAACCTGGTGATCCTGGGCGGCATCGTGCGCGTGTTCAGGGCGATGCGGCGCGGCGAGTACGACGAGGCCCAGCTAGAGCAGCAACTGGAGAAGCGCGGGTTCTTCTACCGGTTCTTCGGCCGGTGGATGAACGCCATCGAGAAGGAATGGCAGATGTACCCGGTCGGGGTCGTGTTCGGCATGGGCTTCGACACCGCGACCGAGGTCGCCCTGCTGACCGCCGTCGCGCTGGCCGCCGGAGAGCACATCCCCTGGCTGGCAATCATCGCCCTGCCGATCTTGTTCACCGCCGGCATGTCCCTGATGGACACTTCCGACGGCGTGTTCATGAACGTCGCCTACGGCTGGGCGTTCTTCAACCCCGTCCGCAAGGTCTACTACAACCTCGCCATCACCGGCCTGTCCATCGCCATCTGCGTCTTCATCGGTGGCATCGAGACCCTCAGCCTCGTGCCCCAGGACTTCCCCCGCAGCTTCAGCCAGACCAGAGGGTTCTGGGGATTCATGTACAACTTCGACATCAACAAGGCCGGGTTCGTCATCGTCGGCCTGTTCATCGTCACCTGGGCCGCCGCCATCTTGATCTGGCGCTACGGCCACATCGAAGAACGCTGGACCGCCCGCCTCCAGGCCGCCACCGCAGACGAGCCAGGCAGCCAGCTCACGGCAGAGCCCTGACCACTGCCCAGTCGCCCGTGCCGTAACGCTTGAGCAGGGTGTAGATCCAGGACCGGGCGACCTCGTAGCTACGGGCTACGTCGGCAGCGGGCGGTTCTCGACGGTGACGGCGGTGAGTAAGTGGCGTTGAGGCCAGCTGCCGCGAGGATGGCGGTCCGCTCGGCGGCAGGCAGCTTGTCGACGTACACGATGCCGTCAAGGTGGTCGGTCTCATGCTGCAGGCAGCGGGCCAGGACGCCGCTGCCTGCGATCGCGACGGGGTGCCCGTACCTGTCGGTTCCGGTAACCGTGGCCAGGCCCGGCCTGGCGAGGTTGGCGTGCTGCCCGGGTACCGACAGGCAGCCTTCGGGCTCGGTGACCGAGGCTGCCAGCGCCGCCGGTATGCGCAGGATTGGGTTGACCACATGGCCGACCTGATGATCCCCTGTGGCGTCGGGACAGTCGTACACGAAGACCCGCAGGCCGACGCCGATCTGGTTGGCGGCCAGGCCTACGCCCTCGGACGCGTACATGCTGGCGAACAAGTCGCGTACCAGGGCTGCGAGTGACTCGTCAAACTCGGTTACGGGTGCGCATGGCTGGTGCAGAACGTTGTGGCCGTAGCACGTGATCGGGTGGGCCACGCCCTCTGCAAGACTCACGGCTGCGAATTATACGCAACTGCAATGACACTGCGAATTTAGTCACCCGGCGGAGTTTGCCGTCAGCAGCGCAGCCGACCGCAGGAGCCGGCCAGCGGCAATGACCAACTCCAGGTCGGCTGACCCGATCCCGGTGGTCAGCGGGTCAGCTGTCCAGACGGCGATATCGGCGATCTTGCCTGGCTCGATGCTGCCGATCTGGTCGGCCAGCCCCAGAGCGTGAGCGGCGCTGACTGTCGCCGCCGCCAGCGTCTCGCGCGCCGACAGCCCGCAGGCACGCAGCAAGCCGAGCTCGCGATGCAGGGCGTAACCCGGCAACAAGTCACCTAGGCCCGCGCCATCGGTACCGGCCACGATCATCACGCCGGCCTGCGCGCACCGGGCAACAAACTCCCGCCGCCTGGCCAGCATGCCGACCGCGGCGCTGGCGAGCTCGTCCGGAACCGCGTGCTGGGACGGCGCCTGGTAGGCGGCCCACTTACGGTAGGTATCCGTCGGCAGCCGGGCGTTGTCCGGGTGGTCACGCTGGGCGGCCACGCCGGCGCCGAAGACCACCTCGTCGATCAGCAGCGTCGGATCCAGGGTCACCTCATAGTCGGCTAGCACTGTGATCAGGTTCCGCGCCCAGGCAGCATCCAGGTCGATCAGCTGCCAGAGTCGCGGCTCGCGCTCACCGATCGGCAGCACATCCAGCTCCCGCGCCTGGCCGGCCGGCAGGAAATCCAGCCCGGTGATGCGGATGTGCTCCAGGCCGGTCATGCCCATCTCGACTGCGCGGCGCATGCTCAGGCAACGCGGAACGTGGCCGATAACCGGCAGGCCAGCCTCGCCAGCCACCGCGATGATCGCGGCCAGCACGTCCTCGGTGATCCCGTTGTAAACCTTGATGCAGTCCATGCCCTGCGCGGCCAGGTGCGCGACGGCGGCCCGGCCGCGCTCTGGCGTATCCGCCAGAATGCGCCAGCTGACGCCAACCGGCGGGTTCCCGTCCAGTATCTCGCCGGAGACCAGGATGCGCGGGCCCAGGCGACGGCCGTCGCGGACCGACTCGCGCAGCAGCCGCTGCTCGGCGGCGTGCCCGCCAGGGTCACGCACCGTCGTCACGCCGCACGCCAGGAAGAACTCCAGCGGAATGTCATCCGACAGCGGGGTCAGATGGCAGTGCATGTCGATCAGGCCCGGAGTTACCCACCGGCCTGAGATATCGCAGCTGACCGCGCCCGGCGGAACAGCCACGGCTGGGCGCGGGCCGACCGCGGTGACTCGGTCGCCGCTCACCAGCACGACCTGGTCCCGGCGATAGTCGCCGGTACCCGCGTCAATGACCGTGCCGCCCGTCAGGGCCAGTACGTCCATTCGTCCCGTCCGCACCTAGCCATATCGCAAGCGATATGCAGATACTACTCTCTGGCATCTGAACTAGAGCGGCAGGATCGCGCCTGCCACGGCCTGTCAGGGCAGCGGGCGGGCGGTCCAGGTGACTGGCAGCCGCTTGACGCCGCGCTGGAAGTTCGATCGCAGGTAGGACGGCCGGCCAGCGTAGGTGAGGGAGGAGGTGCGGGCCAGGACCTCGTCGAAGAGCGCGCGCATCTGGGTGCGGGCGAGGTGCGCGCCGAGGCAGAAGTGCGGGCCGTGACCGAACACCAGGTGGGGGCAGGGGTGGCGGCGAATGTCAAAGCGGTCCGGGCCGGCGAAGACTGACTCGTCGCGGTTGGCCGAGGTGAACGAGACGACCACCTTGTCACCTGCGCCGATGCGCTGCCCGCCGATCTCGCACTCGGTGGCTGCCGTCCTGCGGAAGGTCATGACCGGCGTCCACCAGCGCAGCATCTCCTCGACCGCGGCCGGCATCAGCGCCGGGTCGGCGCGCAGGTCGTCTTGCGCGGCCGGATGATCGAGCAGCGCGATGCACGCGCCTGGCAGGCCGTTGCGCAGCGTCTCGTTCCCGGCCACCGCGAACAACCAGAACAGGTTCTCGAACTCGGCCACCGATACCTGCCCGCCGTCGTCGTCGACCTGGGCCAGCAAGATCGACATCACGTCCTGCCCGGGGTTGCGTCGCTTCTCCTCGGCCAGCAGGTGGGCGTAGGCGTACAGGTCCGGCATTCCCTCCCTGATGCGCGGATCGGGCATCAGGCCGTTGCCGTCTGGCGTCGGCCGCAGCGCCAGCGCCTGCCTGGCCATGGGCGTGCCCGCGGCCGGGTCGAATTCGGCCGAGCAGGCATAGTCGGGATCCTGGTAGCCGATCACCCGGTTGGACCAGTCGAAGAGCAGCCACCGGTCCTTGGCAGGCATGCCGAGCACGTCGGCCAGGGTGAGCAGCGGCAGGTCCGCTGCCACGTCCTTGGCGAAGTCGCATTCGCCCCTAGCCCCGGTGAACACCCGCTCGCAGATGGCCCGTGCGTGACCGCGGATTCTGTCCTCGAGATGGGAAAGGGCCCGTGGCGTGAATGACCTGCTCAGCAGCCGCCGCAGCCGGGAGTGATCTGGCGGGTCCATGTTGAGCATCATCTGCCTGACGTAGCCCAGTGCCTGCGGCGTCGCAGGATCTCGGATCTGCGTGGCGCCGAGCGAGGACGAGAAGAGCTGCGGCCTGGCCAGCACCGACTCGACGTCGGCGTGCCGCAGCACCAGCCAGAATCCCGGGCCGGCCGGCCAGCCCAGGACCGCGGTCTCGGCTACCCAGACGACCGGCGCCTGTTCTCGCAGCCGCGCCAGGGCCTCGAAGGGCACGCCGTCCACATAGGTGGAAGGATCAAAGACGACCTCGGTGTCCGGCCGGGCAGAAGGGGCTAGCGCCACGCTGCCGACTTTATCCAGCGGCAGGAATTTTCGGGTTCCGGTGGCAGACTGCGACCATGCAGGAGCGGTTGCGGGTGCACGAGGGCGGCAGCGGGGAACCGCTCCTGGTGCTGTTGCACGGCCTCGGCGCGACCGGCGACGTCTGGAGCGCCTGGCGGCCCATG
This sequence comes from Streptosporangiaceae bacterium, assembly GCA_030045175.1. Classification (GTDB taxonomy): domain Bacteria; phylum Actinomycetota; class Actinomycetes; order Streptosporangiales; family Streptosporangiaceae; genus Chersky-822. The sequence continues at coordinate 16,632 of JASIBM010000512.1, forward strand.
CTCGCCAGGCGGTGGCCGGGCCGCTGGATAGCCCCGGACCTGCCCGGCCATGGCGGCTCGCCGCCGCTAGCCGCGTACACGTTCGACAACCTCGCCGCCGTGGTCGCCGGCCTCATCGAGCCCAGTCCCGTCGTCGCCGTGCTCGGGCATTCGCTGGGCGGAGTCGTCGGCCTGGCCCTGGCCAGCGGTCAGTTCGGCGTGCCGGTCCAGGCGGTCATCGGCCTGGGGATCAAGGTCGCCTGGACCGATGAGGACCTGGCCCGAGCGCAGGCCCTGGCCGGCCGGCCGCCAGCCTGGTTCGCCTCGCGCGACGAGGCCGCCGCACGCTACCTGCGGGTTTCCGGCCTGGCTGGCCTGGTGCCCGCCGATGACCCGGTGGCGGACGCCGGGCTTCGCGAGCAGGACGGGCGATGGCGGCTGGCCATGGACCCAGGGACCTTCGCGGTCGGGGCGCCCGAGATGGCGCGCTTGATAGCGCGATCACAAGCCCAGGTGACCCTTGCCCGTGGCGAGCACGACCCGATGAACACAGATGAGCAGCTAGCCCGGCTGGGCGTGCCAACGGTCACGCTCCCCGGCCTCGGCCACAACGCCCACGTCGAGAGCCCGGAACTGTCGATCACCCTCCTCGACGCATATCGATAAGGCGCGGCCCGGCGATGATGCCGCGCCGGACCGGCAGCAGCGGCCAAGGTCCGACGAATTCAGGGCATACGTCCGTTCCGCCGGAAAATGACCCCAGCGTCGATGGGTTCCGCGACCGTGGCGTAGACCCGATGATCTTTACCTCCCGGCGGTCGAACTCCGACCTGATCTTGGCCAGGTAGCCAAGCTCGGTCAGTGCGTACCGGGGGTAATTCCATGGGGTGCGAGAACAGCACCGCCCACGAGTCGCCGCTCCACTCGCGGAACCGGATCGGGCCCTCGGTGACCTGAGCCCCGAGGTCTGGCGCGGTGTCCCCGATAGCCAGCATCATGATCGTCCTGCTGCCATGGGGCTGGTCAGTAACTAAATGTGGCCGCTCCCTCGTGGCCTGCCCGGCCGGGGCGAGGGGAACGAGATGCCCGCAGCTTCAGAGATAGTCTATA
>JASIBM010000513.1 GCA_030045175.1 Streptosporangiaceae bacterium
ATGTCACAGACTCAACAGTGTCGGTGTTTCCGGTGAGCAGAAACGGTTTTCGATCGTAGGTCAGCGATCCTGGTCGCACCGGATGCCACAGGTAGATGTTGTCATTAACGCCTGAGACAGCCAGCACACCGTGCACGCCGAAGGCGACGGACGTCTCCAGATCCGGCGAGATCGTAAGATTCTGCAGGAGATGCGGGCTGACTGGCCTGGTAATGTCCCACAACTCGATGCGGCTGTTCTGCGCGACCGCCAGGGTACCACCGTCACGGCTGATGCTGACCTCGGTGAATGCTCTCGGCTGTTTGGTCGCGAAGCTGGCGAGCTTTTTCAGATGGGTCGGCCTGGAAGCGTTCCAGAGCGTTACACGGTTGTTCGCGCCCGTGGCCAGGATGGTGCCCGTGCGATTAAAGGACTCCGTATTGACGTAATCCGAGGGGCCGCCGGCGACGATCATCGGCGTCAGCGCGACGAGATGGGAGGGGTCCGACAAGTTCCACAGTCGGAAAGAGCCCTTGTCGCAGCCTACGGCCAGTACACGACTCTGCGGCTTGAAGGCGATCTGCTCGGTGACACCGCCTGGGCATACCGGGCGATCCTCCGCATTCGTGAGCTCATCTTCATGGACTTCCCACAGGTCCAGCACACCGGATCCGTTGTTGCTGGCGGCTAGCAGTCTGCCGTCCGGGCTGAAGGCGAAGCCCTCGCTTTGATCGAAGCCATTCGCAAATACCCATTCGCGTGGAATGTTCCACGCGACGAGCGTGCCGTTGCCGTAGTCACCTATGAGCGTTCGGCCGTTCGGAGAGAAAACTATATTGCCCGCCGGACCGAGATCGCTGTCCATCGGCGGTCCGAGGAAGTCAATGCTCTCGGGGTAAGCGATGTTGAATAGCTGGAAGGTACCGCTCTGGTCCGCGATGGCGACGACCTGGCCACCCGGAGCGAACGCGGCCCACTGAACGCCGCCGTTCAGCCCGGTCACACCGGGACCCAGCGATCTCGGCTTTCTGGGACTGGTGACTTTCCAGAGCAAGAAGGCTATATCCTGGTACGCGGCCGTCAGCAAGATCTGGCTATTGGGACTGAACTGTACGACATTCACGGGCTCACCGTCACTGGAGGCCTTGATGACGCCTTCAGCATGCGGCTTGGCCGGGTTTGCTATATCGATGAGGCGAACCGCGCCGCTGTAACACCCGGCCGCAGCGAGCTGTCCGTTCGGGCTCACGTCCCAGGAACCCGGATTGGCCAGCTCGCACGGTGGCGGGAAGGACGCGACCATCCGGGGTGTCCGCAGGCGGCCGATGTTCCATAGCTGGAAATCGCGACCCGCCTCCATGAAGACGATTCTGCGGCTAACAAAGACGACGTCCACCCCGGTGCCTCCAGAGATTCCCGGTACCCGCAGGAATGGGGTAATTGGGACAGGATGAGCCGGATGAACGGTACTCCACATGCGCCAGGTGCCGTTGTGGAATCCGGCTAGCAGCATATCCCCAGCTGGACTTAGCGTGACGGAATCGACCGCTGGGGTGCCTGACCGTGACAACGACCACAATGTAATTGGCTTCTGCGGGTTGGTCATGCTCCACAGGCGTATGATGTGACCGCCGCCAGCTGCCAACAAATTCCTTGGTGAATCGAAGTTCATGTCGGCGAATGCGTCAGCGCCGAGCTGGAACGGAGTGCCGAGGCCTTGAGTCTCGGTGCTGATGAGATCGGTGTAGATGCTCGGTGTTGGACGCATCCGGTAGGCCACGGCATCGAGCTGGGCGGCCAGCGAGGGGTTCGTGCCGATCAGGCTCTCGGCCTCGGCCGCGACCGCGTTGACGATCGCCTGGTCGCGGTCGCGGATCGCATCGCGGCGCTGCACCGAGGCGACGATGGCGAGAATGCTGGCCAGCACGGCCAGCACGGTCGCGCCGGCGATGACGCCGGCCCGCAGCCGGGCGGACCTGCGCCTGAGCCGCTTCGACGCGTCGATGAACGCTCGCGCGCGAGCCGTCAGCGTGAGCGCGGCGGCCGGGTCGGACGCCCAGGTGTTCGCCGCGTCGAGCCGGTGACCTCGGTAGAGCGCCGAGGCGTCCTTCCCTGAGGACGCCCATTCCGCGGCGCGTTCTTCCAGGTTCTGGCGGATCAGCCGTCCGGCTCGATCGGCATCGATCCACTCCCTGAGCCGCGGCCATTCGGTTAGCAGAGCCTCGTGCGTGATCGCGATGGCGTCGCGTTCCCTGGTCAGCAGCCTGGCCTCGGTGAACGCGTCGATGACGGCCCTGGCCTGCGCCTGCTGATTGCCCTGGGTCAGTTCGGCCGCCGGAACCAGGCGGCGCGTGTCCTCGGTGCCGTCACCGATTTTCACCATGCGCAGGAACAGCGGGCGGGTGAGCTCTTGCTGGGCGTCGCTAAGCCGGCCGAAGGTGCGTTCCGCTGACATGGCAATCGCGCGGCGGATGCCTCCGGTGGCCAGATAGCCGGCCACAGTGAGGGTGTGGCCGTCGCGCTGCTGCCAGGTCGCACGCAGGGCGTGGGCAAGCAACGGCAGCCGGCCCGCATCGTACCCAGGCGCGCTATCCGAGCCTTGCGGGGCGTTCCAGGTCCCGCCTAGGTCGCGGATGAGCAACTCGACGAGTCCGGGCTCAAGCTGAAGGCCGACCGCATCGCAGGGGAACGCGATCGCCTGCGTGAGCTCGCCCTTCGACAGCGGGCCCATCGGGAGCTGGCGCTCACGAAGTGCCTCTCTGAGCGCGGGGTAGGCGCAAGCATGCTGGTAGAAATCCGCCCGCATGCTCAGGACGACTACGCCGGGCTCGGCGAGCGGGCTGACCGTGCCAAGACCGCACAGCGCATCGATGAAGGCGACGCGTTCGCTCTCGTCGTCGCAGAGCGTGAACGTCTCCTCGAACTGGTCGATCACCACGGCGAGGCCGCTGCCCGGTACCTGGTCGGTCGACGCGGCGTCGCTCACCAGCGCGCCCGACCGCGCTGGATCGCGGGCGAGGGCATCGCTGACCTGCTCAGGCGACATGCCGATGGCGGCCGATAGCTGAGCCGCTAGCTGGGCGAGCGGGTGGTCGGTCGGGGAGAAGCACAGGCGCGGCCAGTCGCGGGATCCCGGCACGGGGAGTGCACCCCGCTCGAGCGCGGGCAGCAAGCCAGCTTGCAAGAGCGACGTCTTGCCCGCCCCAGATGATGCGACGAGCACCAGAGGCGGGGCGCCGACCCGCCCATTCTGCTCGGCCAGGACCGACAGGAGGTCGGCGAGTACCTGCTCGCGCCCGAAGAACCATTGCGCGTTCATGGCACTGAATGCCGCCAGGCCTGGGTACGGGCAGGCGGCGACGGAGCCGCCATCAGCGGGGGACAGCACGCGAGCGCTGCCCGCTTGCGACTCAATTCGGATGCTCAGGTCCCGGCCCGCCTGATAGACGCTGGCCTGGCCGGAAGCCTTCGCCGTGATTCGGACGCCCGCGGGTGGCTTGCCACCCGATGGCGCGGTCGCCTCTGGGTCAACGTCCGAATCGTTCATTGCTCGGCGATGTTTGCACAGCGCTCTACCGAATCCCTACCGGCTGCGCGCCGTGCTTTATTCCTGCGCGGTCATCTCCGGTGCGGTCACGGGCGAGGACGTGAGCGCTGGCCGGGCATCCCCTGGCTTTCCGAGCGCCCTGACCCGGCCAAATACCATCGGCGTGGCGGAGATGGCGAAGCAGGCCGTGCCGATGGCGACGCCGGTCCTGCTCCC
>JASIBM010000071.1 GCA_030045175.1 Streptosporangiaceae bacterium
CCTGGCCGCCCGCTGGCTGGCCGAGGACTCGTGAGCAAGGCAAGCCCGGCCAGTCGGCACCACCGCGGCCAGTCGCCGTCATGGCACAGTCCCGCCAGGCCACGCCCGGCAGCCGCCCGTTTCATCACCATCACCCCTTTCGCTCCGCGCGCCGCGCTGCGGCCGTTCCGGGTGAATGTGTCCTTCACCCGGAAGGACCGGACCGAGGTGCCATTCACCCGGAGGGGACGACCAGGGCCTGTGGCGTGAGATAGCCAAGTGACCCATGGGACAGTTCTGGCCGAGCCGGGACGGTGCCAGCTCGGCGGCCGCGGGGCCAGCGACCGGAATGCCCGCTTTGCGCTGTACGGCGGGCGCGCCGCTAGGCGGCGGACAGTGGCGGGGTGTGAAAGGGAGCGCGGATTCGGCAGCTTGCGCCGATCATGAAGCTTGGCGTAATCAAGGAGGAGTATGCCGGAGGTGCCGTCTTCCCGAGATGTAGGAGATGAGCCAGATTGAGGTGCGTCGCCAGGCGAACCGGTGTTGTCAGCGTGGTCCTGCTGCTTGCCTCTGGCCTGGCGGCTGGTGGTTGCGCGAGCCATAGTTCCTCGGTCGCGACCGGCTGCTTCGATAAGCACGCGGCTGCGAGCGGAACCGGTGACGCGCCGGGCGGTCCGCCTGGTTCCGCGATCGCGGCTAGCTGGGCGCTGCCGGGCGGCAACCTCCAGAACACGCGGGACGTCGCGAGCCCGATCACCAGCTCGAATGTCTCAGAGCTCGGGGTGGCGTGGTGCGTGCCGATCGAATCGACCGGCAGGGCGCAAGCCGCTGGCTACCCCGACGGCTACGCGACCACGCCGGTCGTCGTGGACGGCGTGGTGTACCTGCAGGATCTCGAGTCGAACGTGATGGCGATCAGGCTCGCCACCGGCAAGGTCTTGTGGACCCACAACTACAGCTCGCCGAACGGCGGCCCGGACGGCGTCAACGTGGTCGGCGGGGTCGTGTACGCGGCGACGAACCACGCCGCGGTAGCGCTGAGCGCCGCGACGGGCAGGCAGCTGTGGAGCCGCACGCTGATCGGCAACGACCATGAGGGCATCGACATGGCGCCCGGCTATAACCGCGGCACCGTGTACGTGTCGACGGTGCCTGTCAACCCGACCGTGGGTGAGTACCTCGGCGGCGGCAAGGGGATCTTGTGGGCGCTGAACGCCCGGACCGGGGTACCGGAATGGTCGTGGGATGAGGTGCAGGATCTGTGGGGTAACCCGGCCGTCAACTCGGGCGGCGGACTGTGGGACCCGCCGTCGTTCGACAGCCAGGGCAACCTCTACATCGGCATCGCGAACCCTGGGCCGATAGCGCAGGACGGCTGGCCAAGCCGCTACCCGTGGGGTACCAGCAGGCCAGGCCCTGACCTGTACACCGACTCGGTCGTCAAGCTGAGCCCGCAGGGAAAGCTGCTCTGGTACTACCAGCTCACCCCGCACGACCTCTACGACTGGGACCTGGAAGATTCGCCGGTGCTCACCACCGCGAACGGCAAGCAGGTGGTCGTCGACGGCGGCAAGGCGGGCATCTTGATCGAGCTGAACGCGCAGACAGGCAAGCTGCTGTGGAAGCTTCCTGTGGGCGTCCACACCGGGCATGAGAACGACGGGCTGAATACCGAGAACGACACGCCGACCTCGCGCATCCCGCTGCCAGCGAAGTTCATACTCGAGCCGGGCGTGTTCGGCGGCATCGAGTCCCAGCTCGCGACCAACGGCTCGACCACCTTCGCCGCGGTCAACAACCTCGCGGTGCCGCTGACCGTCAAGGGCGTGTCGGAAAGCTCCGCTGCCTTCGATGCCTCTCTCAGCAAGGCAACCGGCGAGATGATCGCGGTCAATCAGGACACCGGCAAGATCGAATGGGACGACAAGCTCCCGTCATCGCCCTACGGCGCCGCCGCGGTCACCAACGACGTCGTGTTCACCACGACGTACAGCGGCTATCTGTACGCGTTCGACGCGGCCACCGGCGCGATCCTGCTCAAGGCGCCGCTGTCAGCCGGGTCGAATTCTCCCGTCACGGTCGACGGCGACTACGTCATCGTCGGGGCCGGCGTGCCGCCGTCGCCGGGCGAGCATGCGCTGATCATCGCCTACAGACTCGGAGCCAAGGGCAAGCTCCCCGACACGGTGCCGTGACCCGCTAAGCCCGGTCCTCAGCTGCTGCCCAGGCTCAGGATGGATAGCGGCAGGCCGGCCGGCGGGGTCGTGGCCGGGGCCTGGTAGGCGATGTTGTAGGAGGTGGACTGGCTGGTGTTGCCTTCGATGTCGAACTGCACCTGGTGCTGACCGCTGGTGAGCTGGGCGTCCTCGCACATGACCGGCGTGGTCCCGGCGTAGGTGCCAAGGAACTGGAAGTTGATGTCGCCGTTGTTGCCGTCTTGCTCGTAGATCTCGTTGGTGAGGACTAGCTGGCCGTCGACCTCCATGGTGAAGTCCTGGGCGTCGGCGACGCAGAAGATCCAGTCCCCGGTGCTTGGCAGGGTCATGGTCCCGGTCAGGTCCAGCGTCCAGTTCCCCGCCGCGCTGGCGGTGATCCCGGGTGGCGGTGATCCGGCTGGCCAGGTGTCGCACAGGTCGGTGGCGCTGGTGGTGCCGATCGCGATCTCGTATCCGCCGCAGGCTACGGCCGGGCCGACCGTGAACGACGTGTCTGCCGAGGTAGATCCCGCGTATGAGGCGCCGGTCGCGGGTGGTGAGTACACCGCCACGACCGAGTGCGGGCCGGCCGTGGTGTAGGTGACCGAGCTGGTGAACTGGCCGCCCGAGCTCAGCGGCAGGTTGCTGGCGAACGCGGTCGATGACCCGTTGTCGTACAGGCTCACCGTGCCGGACGTCACGTCCGTCGCGGGGCTTTGCGTGGTGTCGGTGACCGTGCCGGTGAACGTCACCGGGGTGCCCGCCGGGCCGCCGCCGCCGACCTGGGACAGCGTGGTCGAGGTGGTATCGGGCACGGCGTACAGGTACGTGCTCGAGTCGGCGGTGCCGCCGGCCAGAGCGGTCTCGCCGTCGGTGGACAGCGCCACCGAGTACTGGCCCTGCCCGCCGTCATACATCGCGGCCGGGGTGGCCGACCAGCCCGACGCCGCGGTGTACAGGTAGGACACGAACGGGGTGCTCGCGCCATTGCCGATCAGCGCGGCCTGGCCGTCGCCCGACAGCGCTACCGACAAGCCAAGCTCGATCGGGTTGGTACCTTCAGCGCCTGTGAAGCTCGCCGCCGGGGTGTCCGACCAGCCTGGGGAGGCCGTGTACAGGTACGCCACTCCCTCGGCGGCGTTCCCGTAAGGCTCGCCGACCAGGGCGGCCTGCCCGTCGCCGGACAGCGCGACGGCCTGGCCGAAGTCCGCCTGCGCCCCCGGGTCTCCGGTGAGCGTGGCCGTCGGGGCCGGGGTGGCAGGCGCTGGCGGGTTGCCGGTCAGCTGCCAGCCACCCGCAGGCGCCGTGTACACGTACGCGGCCCCGTCACTGGGCTTGGTCACCGTCGCGCCGGGCGCGCCGACCAAGACTGTCAGCCCGTCAGCCGACAGGGCGACCGACGAGCCAAGCAGGCCGTATGAGCCGGTTATGGCGAATATCGTCGTGTTGACCCAGCCGCTCGCCGTGTCGGTGTACAAGAACGCGGCCCCGTCGTTCACGTCCGACCCGGATGCCGGCGCTCCGATCAGGGCGATCTGGCCGTTGGCCGACAGCGCAACCGAGTGCCCGAACTCGCCCACGTCAGGGCCGGGTGTAAACGTGGCCGATGGCGTGTTCGACCAGCCAGACGACGCGGTGTACAGGTACGCGTCGGCGCCGTTGCCGCCGATCAGCGCGGTCTGCCCGTCACCGGATAGCGCCACCGAATGCCCGAACCCCGTGTTCGTGGCGGGCGAGGTGAACGTGGCTAGCGGTGTCGTCGGCCAGGTGCCGCCTGACTCGGCGAACAGGTACGCGGATCCGCCGCCGGTGTTCGGGTCGGGGACGCCGAGCAGTGCCTCGTTCCCGTCCGACGACAGCGCCACCGAGGTAGCGGTGAGCGCGAACGTCGCGGCCGGGGTGGTGGACGGGATGACGTACGGGTCGACGGTCAGCGGGTACCGCGCCCCGGCGTCGCGGACGCTGATCTCGATCGCGCCCTGTCGCAGGGCCAGCCGCGACGGCACGACCCGGCCGGCCCGGTCGGTGACCCGCAGGCCGGCGTAGTCGAGCACTGGGTTATCGAGCACTGGGTTATCGAGCAGCGGGTTATCGAGCACTGGGTTATCAGGCACTGGGTTATCGAGCACTGGGCCGCGCGGGCCGGACAGGACGATCCGGCCGCGACCCGCTAGCTGTGCCTTCAGCCCGCGGTAGCCCACCATGATCGCTAGCCTGGCGCCCTGGCCCGGGGGCCGGCGGGCGACCGTGAAGCCCTGCTCATACCCGGACGGCAGTGCCCGGTACCAGGCCGTGAACCCCCGGCCGAGATCCTCGGTGACGCCGCGCCGCCCGCGCAGGAAGCGCCCGGGCGCGAACGGGGACTGAGCGGCGCGGCCCGCGGACAGCGGTCGCAGCGTGAGGCTGTCCCGCCAGTCGCCGGATGGCCGGAACGTCACCGCCCCGCTGCCGCCCCAGGAGGCGATGACCGGCCGCGGGGCGGCCGGATGAGCCGCCAGCGTCCGCCTGATCGCTGCCCGCAGGCCAGCCGGGATTCTCGCTGCTGAGGTGTGCCGCTCGGCCCCGGAACCCCTCGCGGCGTCGTACCGGGGGGCCGACCCCCCGGAACCCCCCGCGGCCACCGCCGCTGACGCCGGCTGACTGCCCACCGCCACCGCGACTGTGATCAGCACGGCCAACGCAAGCCACTGACCCGCAGGCCACACTCCGCGCACCAGTCTCACCGCCCCGCCCTCCTGACTGGCCCACCCCGGCGAAAGGACACGCAATTCACAGCACATTAGCCCCATGTACGGCGTAAGTAAACATCTACCTGCCAATTGCCGCGCGATTTCAATGGCGTTCGGCGCCCGGACGCTCATTGTTTCAAGGGAAGCTACAGAAAGGATCGATCCGATTACACTTAGAAACGGCGGCGCAAGTTACCCCTGGGCGCTACGGTCCGCTCGCGTCGCGGCGGCCGGGGTCAGGCCCAGCCGTGCTCCGAGCCGGCCAAGGTATCCGACGACCCCATCCTCGGCGCGGTCGGGCAGGCCGCACACGACGCCGGTCACGCCGATCTGGTCCCAGCGCGCGAGCACATCCGGGTCTGGCTGGCCGGCCAGCACGTTCACCTCGGGCCGGCCGTCCCGGCCCGCCTGGCGCCAGGCCGCATGCAGCAGCGCGACCTTCGGCTCCAGGTCCGCCTCGCCCGGGGTGGTCAGCCAGCCGTCGGCCGAGCGCGCGATCCAGCTGAACGTCCGCTGCGTGCCCGCGGCTCCGAGCAGCACAGGGATCCTGGCCTGCGCTGGCTTGGGCCAGGCCCAGGACGGGTCGAAGCGCACGAACTCCCCGGAGTAGGCCGCCTCGTCCTGCGTCCACAGCGCCCGCATCGCCTCCAGGTACTCCCGCAGCACGGCGCGGCGCTGGCCGGCCGGCACGCCGTGGTTGGCGAGCTCGTCGGTGTTCCAGCCGAACCCAACGCCGAGGTCAACCCGGCCACCGGACAGGTGGTCAAGCGAGGCGATCGCCTTGGCCAGCGCGATCGGGTCATGCAAGGCTGGCAGCGCGACCGCCGTGCCCAGGCGGATGGTCGAGGTCACGGCCGCGGCCATGCCCAGCGATACCCACGGGTCCAGCGTCCGCAGGTACCGGTCATCGGGGAGCTCGGCCGTCCCGGTTCGCGGGTGCGGTGCATGCCGGCGAACCGGGACATGGGTGTGCTCGGGCACGTAGAAGCAGCCGAAGCCCGCGGACTCGGCCGCCTGCGCGGCCCGCGCCGGCGTGATGCCCCGGTCGCTGCTGAACAGCACCACGCCATAGCGCATATCGAGATCCTCGCTCAGCCGAAGACTTGTACGGCGCGTCACTGCCCGAATTCACGCTATCCAGTGGTAAAGGCCACAGAATTAGCGCATGACGCTAGACGCAGCGGTAGGTGCCATCATCGTAGCCCTCATGCTCGGGTTTTACTGGGCTCGGTGGCGTCGCGCGGAGTCAGCGGCTAAGACGGCGAAGGAGTCGCATGAGAAAGCCGTGCGCACACTTTGGCGGGCGCGCGGGGTGATACTGCTGGTAGGGGTAATTTTGTATGTAATGCTTCATACCTGGCTTAAGAGTCATTAACAGTGATATATCATTATGTGAGGCGCTGGCGGGATTGCCGCAGCAGGGCGAGGGCGGGGACGATGCCTGCGACCGCTATGGCCGCGCTGACCCACCAGCCGTGCTGGAAGCTGGCGAGCCGCCCAGCTCCTTGGCCAGCGCCGTGGGTGGCGCTCGTGCCGAGCACGGCCACCAGGACCGCCACGCCGAGGGCCAGGCCGGCCTGGCGGATCATGTTGATGACCGCGGAGCCGGTGGCGAACGCGTGCGGGGGAAGCGACGCCGCTGCGGTGGCCATGATCGTCGGCAGCGTCAGGCCTACTCCTGCTCCGGTGAGGATCATGCCCGCGAGCACTCCAGGGGCGTAGTCGGGAGAGGCGGTTACCTCGAGTGCCCACCAGGTGAGCCCGGCGCCGGAGGCCAGGCTGCCCAACGTGATCACCGTGGCGGGTCCGTAGCGTCGGGTCAGGCGGCCGGTCGCTAGCAACGCCACGACCGGCACCATCAGCGGTCCTGGGGCGATGGCAAGGCCGGCGCGCAATGCTGACCAGCCCCAGGCGTCCTGCTCCCACAGCACGACAGAGAGCAGCATCGCAGCGAAGGAGGCGGAGAAGAAGATCGCGACGATCGAGGCGCCGGTGAACTGGCGAGACCGGAACAGCTCCGGGTGCACAAGCGGCGTGCGGCTGTGGCGGCAGTGCAGCGCGAACAGTGCCACCAGGACAGCGGCGGCGGCAAGTACCGAGCTGGTCTGAGCCGAGCCCCAGCCCCAGGCGGAGCCCTTGACGAGGCCGAAGGTGAGGAGCCCAACCCCGGCCGTGGCGAGCACGACCCCGAGCGGGTCAGGCCTTTCCGTGGCGTGCCCTGGCACGGCGGGCAGCCGGCGCCACCCGACGATCAGGGCGACGATCCCGACCGGCACATTGACCAGGAACGCCCACCGCCAGCTAGCCGCCACGAGCAACCCGCCGGCTACCGGGCCGGCCGCCGCAGCCAGGCCGCCCACGGCGGTCCAGGCGCGTACCGCTCCCTGGCGGCGCTCGGGCTCGTAGGAGGCGAGCACCAGGCTCAGCGAGGTGGGAGTGAGCAGGGCGGCGCCAGCAGCCTGGATCAGCCGGAAGGCGATCAGCATCCCGACGCCGGTCGACGCGGCGCAGGCCGCTGAGGCGGCCGTGAACACCGTCACCCCGAGCAGGAAGGCGCGGTCGCGCCGGTAGCGGTCGGCCAGGCGGCCGAAGAACACCAGCAAGGACGCGTAGACGATGGCGTAGCCGTTGAGTATCCACGACAGTTCCGCGAGATCGGCGGTGCCCAGGTCGGCGGCGATGCGGGGGAGCGCCACGTTCACGATGAACAGGTCCAGGCTGGCAAGCACGACGCCAGAGCAGACGATGGCCAGGACCTCCGCAGGGGCCGCCGTGGCCCTGGCGGCGCCGCGGGATGGACGCCGCATGGTGGATAGCGTCATAGAACTAACTTAGAACAATTGAGTTCTATGATGCAACCTTCTATCCTGGGTTTCGTGGAACGCAAGAGCTTCGCCGGCATGCACTGCTCGGTCGCCCAGTGCCTGGAGGTCGCCGGCGAGTGGTGGACGATGCTGATCGTGCGCGACGCGTTCCTCGGGGTCACCCGCTTCGACGAGTTCCAAGAGCGCCTCGGGATCTCAAGGAACGTACTCAACCAGCGCCTCGGGCATCTCATCGAGCACGGTGTCCTGCGCAGATCCCGCTACAGCGAGCATCCGCCGCGCTATGAGTACCGCCTCACGGCCAAGGGCAGGGACCTGTGGCCGGTGCTTAACGCCATGCGCCAATGGGGAGACAAGCACGCCGCGCCGGACGGGCCGCCGCTCCTGATGATCCACAAGAGTTGCGGTAACGTCACCGACGCGGTCGTGAGCTGCTCCCGCTGTGGTGAGCGCCTCACGCCCCGTGACGTGACGGCGGCACCCGGGCCTGGCGACTTCGACGACCTGGTGCCCGCGGGCGCCAGATCAGCCAGCCTCCTGCCGCGCAAGTCGAGCCATCCGCCCGCAGAGGTGACGGTGCGATCGCGATAGGTCACCCAGCGCGGCGAGCAAGGGCGTCAGCCAGCTTCCTCGCGTCGCCGCGTGCGGGGAACGGGAACTCCATCTTGAGCGTGTCGGCGGATCCGTCGATGGCGATATGGAAGGTGGCCTTCAGCGCGGACTTGAAGCGCTCGCTCGCCAGGGCCTGGCGGGGCAGGTTGGCGAGGACCGGGCCCGCCGGGCGGCCCGACGGTGCCATGTCGAAGAACAGCAGCCTTTGATCAGTCAGGACCACGTACCTGGTCTTGGGCCTGACAGCGGCCATGAGGGTGCCTGCCGAGGCGATCGCCACGACCGCTGCGGTAACTACCTGCCGCTTGACAGACACCTTGCCTACATTCGACGTGCACGCCATCTCGACGCGCTCGCCGTCGCGCAGCACTGGCCTGGCAAGTTCCATGACTCGCGCGTAGTTCTTCTCGTTCATCCGTCCTGCGCTCCATTGGCATCCCGTGCGGTCTTCCGGTGCCAAAGCTAACCACATGCGGTCATGCCCGGCTGAGGGCTCCTGCTTGATTACGCCCTGGCCTGGACGAGCCAGACCGCGGCGCCGAGGTATACCCCGTCCTCGCGCGCGTGCCGTGCCAGCGCTGCCCGCATCGCGCCGACGGCGCGGGCCTGCGCCCCGGCCTCGGCGCCGTCGAGGATGCTGCGGCCCATCGGCCCGGTGCGCAGGAACGTGACCGCGTCGTCGAGAGCGCCCCCGCCGACCAGGACCTGGGCGCGCTCGGGCGTCACGGAGATGTCGTGCCAGCCGGAGCCGGTGAGGATGGACCTGATGCGGCCGGGCTCGGCGAGGGCGAACATGCCAGGGGCGGCGGGATCGGCTGGCTCAGGGATCGGCAGGTGCTCGGCGAGCGCGGACCTCGGAACGGTCAGCCATTCGTTGGCGGTCAGGGGCTGCCAGCAGACGAACGTCAGCCGGCCATCGGGCCGCGTCGCCTTGCGCACGTTCGCGAAGGCCGCGCCCGGATCGGCGAAGAACATGACGCCGAAGCGGGAGATCACCGCGTCGAAGGCAGGCGGGATCGCAAAGGCATGGGTCTGCGCGTCGCCTTGCTCGAACGTGATGCTGGCGACGGCTGATCGCGTGGCGTTGTGCCTGGCCCGTTCGAGCATCGGGGCGGACAGGTCGATGCCGACCGCCGTGCCAGGGGCGACCGCGCGGGCCGCTTCGAGGGTGGTGGTGCCGCAGCCGCAGCCGACGTCGAGCACCCGCTCGCCGGGTGACAGGGCCGCGGCACCGAAGATCATGGCGGCGAACGGCGCGAGCATGCGGTCGTGCTGGTCCTGGTGACCAACCCATCGGCTGGCCTGCTCGCTGCTGTTCCAGTGCTCTGCCTGGTCCTTGTTGGCGATGGTCATGGCGCCCTCCTGAGCCGATTAAATCGCGTGCCAGCACGCGATGGCGCCACCTATCGTGGACGTGCGGGTGCTGCCGAGGCTGGAGGTCCTGCCATGTCAGAGCTGGCGCCGGGCGATCAGGCGCGCGAGTTCGCCGCAGCGTTCCGCAGCCTGCTTGACTGGGCCCATGCGACCGCGCCCAGGGAAGATAACGAGGTTTCCGCGCTCGTGTGCGGCTTCCTGGGGCCTGACGGCACGCGCCACTCGGTGGTGACGCGCGAGCTGCCCCCGTTCGAGCACGTCAACCTCCAGACCGCCGTCGATGCCTGGTCGGCGGGCGCCGGGCGGGCGGTAGCGGTGCACGGCATCGCGATGCCGCCGCATTACGGCGGCCTTACGCTGCAGCAGCTAGTCGCGGGCGAGGTGCCGCCTCGGCTGCGGCTGACTGCACCCGTGCTCACCGACCTGCCGAACGGTCCTGGGTCGTCCCTGGGGTGCCTGCGCCTGGCCGTGCTGCTTGTCACCGATGCCGATGGCCGCTACGTCGTGATGATCTCTAGCCCGGCGGAGCACCAGCAGGACCTGCTCGTCGAGGTCGCAGGGCTGCCGGTCGACCAGGCCCAGCGGGTGCTCGCCGAGCTGGACCGGCTGCGCGCCGACCTGAACGTTTACCGCGGCCACCTGCTGGACGTATCGCTGAACCTGATGGGCGGGGTCAGCCTGTCCTTCGCCGACCCGCCCGGTGTCAGCAGGGACGACGTCGTGCTGCCCGCCACCGTGCTGGCACGGATCGAGCGGCACGCGCTCGGGGTGGCCGGCCACCGTGAGGTGCTGCTTGCCGCCGGGCAGCACCTCAAGCGCGGCTTGCTGCTTTACGGGCCTCCAGGCACCGGCAAGACGCACACCACGCGGTACCTGCTTGGCCAGATGACCGGCTACACGCGCCTGGTGCTGACCGGCCGTTCCCTGGTCGCCGTGGGCGCGGTCACCGACCTGGCCCGCGTCCTGCTGCCCGCCGTCGTGGTGCTCGAAGACGTCGACCTCGTCGCCGAGGAGCGCACGCTCGGCGCGGCGTCGAGCCCGGTCCTTTTCGACCTGCTCGATGCCATGGACGGGGCAGCCCCGGATGCCGACCTGCTGTTCCTGCTCACCACCAACCGCGCCGACCTGCTTGAGCCCGCGCTCGCCGCGCGGCCTGGGCGGGTTGACGTCGCGGTCGAGATCGCCCTGCCGGACGCCCCGGCCCGCAGGCTCTTGCTCATGCTCTATGGCCGGGACGTGCCCCTGGCGCTGACCGGGGAGGACGTGGACCTGGCGGTCGAGCGGACAGACGGCACGACGGCCTCTTTCCTCAAGGAACTGATCCGGCGCAGCGTGCTTGAGTCACTGCACGATGACCCGGCGCTCACCGTGGTCACCGGAGCGCACCTGGCCCGCGCGCTCGACGACCTGCTCGACGCGGCGCAGGCGGTGACCCGCACCCTGCTCGGCGTGGGCGTCGATCCCGCCGACCTGCCGGTAGGGGGCGCCTTGCAGCCGGGCCCGGCGCCCGGCGCCCGGATGGCTTACCGCCGGGCGATGATCCGCCGCGCCATGCACTACGGCGGCTAGCCCTGGCCATGATCACCCGTCACAGGTCGATGCAGGCGTTCGCCTGCGCGTCGGCCGGGACTTCCGCCGAGTCGGTCAGGTGCAGCTTGCGCCGGGCTCGCTCGTAGAACGTCGCACGCCCGAGGCGGACCACGTGCGCGGCACCGGGCCTGGCCCGCAGGTCGATCCGGTCGCCAGGGCTGACGTGCGCGCTGACGTGCCCGTCCGCCTCGACGGCGAGGCAGGTACTCGGCGGCAGGACTTCCAGGGTCAGGCTGTCGTGGACCGAGGCCACAAGCCCGCGGTTGTAGGCCGAATGCGGCGCGGCCGGGGTGATGAGCAGCGCCTCTATAGCCGGGCAGGCGATAGGGCCGCCGGCCGCGTAGCTGTAGGCGGTGGACCCGGTCGGGGTGGCGACCACGACCGCGTCGGCGGCGTAGCTGACGAACGGGTGCCCCGCGGCCCGGACCGCGACCACCGCGGTCGGCTCGCCTGGGAACCGGACGACGGCGACATCGTTGAAGGCGGTGACCACCTGGCCGCCGATGACCGCGTCCACAGCCAGCCGCGACTCGGTCGTGAAATCCTCGTTGTCGATGGCCGACAGCGCGCCGGGCAGGTCGGGCACGTCCACCTCGGCCAGGAAGCCCAGCTTGCCCAGGTTCACCCCGAGCACCGGGCCACGCTGGCGGTCGGCCAGCCGCATGGCGCGCAGCATCGTGCCGTCCCCGCCCAGGCTCACCAGCAGGTCGGAGCGCCCGCCTATCTCTTCGGCCGGGACGGCGATCGCCGGGCAGTCGAGTCGGTCGATCTCGGAGTCGATGCCAAGAACCTGGGTGCCCCGGCGGGCGGCCCAGTCCAGGACCGAGCCCACGGCGGCGGCCGAATCACGCCTCGGATGCAGGACCAGGCCCACCACATGCATGAC
>JASIBM010000072.1 GCA_030045175.1 Streptosporangiaceae bacterium
GCCGCGGCAGCCTGACCGGGCCGGGCGGCACGACGTGGCTGCCTGCGCAAGATGTGCTTTCCGCGACGCTGGCTCGCTGGCGGGACGCGGACCTGGAGCTGGACCGTCAGGTGATCCGGGCCTCGCTGGTCTGCGCTTACCTCAACGAGAGCCCGCCCGAGGAGATCCAGAGCAAGGGCCTCACGCCAGGCCGGCCTCGCGTGGCCGGCCTGGACCGTCGGCGCAGGGGGCTGGCCGCGGCCGTGATCCGCCGCCTCGACCAGACGGCCGTCCGAGGCGAAGACAGCACGGTGACCTGGATCGGCCCGGTGCTCCTGCCAACCGGCTGGGCGGTGGAACCGCTCTCTACCGACAGCACCTACGCGGGCCTGGCTGGCCTGGCGGTCTTGCTCGCCGCCTATCAGCGGGAGGAGGTCGCCGGGCGGGCCGACGAGGTGGACGAGACCGAGCCCATGCTGGCAGCCACCTTGCGCACGATGCGCGCCATCGAGGATTACGTGATCCGCCGCCGCGCGCAGGTGCAAGTTCGCCCGCCTGCCGTCGGCGGGTACGTCGGCCTCGGGTCGCAGATCTGGGCCTGGCTGACCCTGTACCGGTGGGGCGTGGCACCGGACGGCCTGGACCGCGCCCGCGTCCTGGCCACCCAGGTACCGGCCGCCGCGGCGGCCAGCGAGAGCTATGACCTGCTGACCGGCATGGCCGGCGCGATCGTGCCGCTGCTTTGGCTGTCAGAGGTGGCCGGCGAGCAGCAGTGGCAAGCGGCGGCCACCGCCATCGGCGATCAGCTTGCCCAGGCGGCGACGCGGAACGGGGGCACCGCCTGCTGGCCCTCGGCGCGATGGCCGGACGGGATAGGCGGCTTCGCCCACGGCGTGTCCGGGATCGGCTGGGCACTGGCCAGGCTGGCGCTGGCGACCGGCCAGCCTGCGGCGAAGGAGGCGGCGCAGGCCGCTTTCGCCTTCGAGGAGTCGCTCTACGACCCCGGCATCGGCGGCTGGCTGGACTTGCGCGACGCCACCCGGCAGTCGGCGGTGGCGGCCTGGTGCCACGGCTCGGCCGGGATCGGGCTCAGCGCGCTCGACCTCGCCGCCCGGGGCTGGCAAGTACCCCGCGACCTGCTCGACCGCGCGGTGTCGAGCACGGACAGGTACGGGCTCGGCTGGAATCACACCTTGTGCCACGGCGACGTGGGCGCCTGGGAGCTCCTTGACGCCGCGCTGACCTCCGGCGCAGGCCCGGCCGGCGCGCAGCGGCGGCACCTAGCCGCGCGCGTCATCAGCAGCATAGAACGCAACGGCCCGGTCACCGGGCTGTCCAGGGACACATTCACCCCCGGGCTGATGCCCGGCCTCGGCGGCATCGGCTACCAGTTGCTCCGCCTGCACGAGGCCAGCGACCTGCCGTCGGTCCTGATCCAGGGGTGAGCAGCGCGCGGCTGGCTAGTGCACCATCGGCAGGCAGGCGACGGTGGGGACGCGGTACAGCTCGCCGCGGTTCGCGGCCACCGCACCGAGGATCAGGAAGACCAGCTCGCCCACCCCGATCACGAGGATGAGCGGGAAGATCAGCAGGAACCCGGCCCCCTTGGTGAGGACGCCGAGGAACAGCGCGGCCATGAACGATCCGAAGGTGTAGACCAAGGCCGTGATGCCAAGGTTGAGCGCCTGGGCCGCGTGATAGCGCACGTAGCCTGACTCGTTCATCTTGATCAGGTAGATGACCAGCGGCGCGAGCAGGCCGGCGACGATCGACAGCAGGTAAGACAGCATGGCGAAGGTATGGTCGTCGGCCGGGCCGCGCGGGCCGTAGCCGACGGGCTGGCCATCTGCTTGGCCGGGCATTGGCGTGGGCTGTGGCGGTTGCCCCGGAGGGTACGGCGGTTGCCCCGGAGGGTACGGAGGCTGCGGATATCCAGTCATCGAATGGTGCCTTTCGCGGGGCTCTGCCAGCCAACGCTAGCGCATGACGGTGCCGAGGTTGACGCCGGCGCGGGCGCACGCAGGCGTGCGGGAAGACGGCGCCCTAACGGCGCCCCGGACGCTAGCGGGAAGACGAGCTACACTGATCGGCAACGCGCTGACGGAGACGAGTAGCACCCGGGATCGCGAGCCAAAGCCTACGTTTTAACCCGAGCACTGCCAGGTAGGGCGAGGTTAAAACGTAGGCTCAGAGAGCTGCCGGAAGCTGTGAAGGCGGCCTCGCATGCGGGCGTGAAGACCCTCCCGAGCGCGGGGAGGAACGGCGGCGCGCCGCCAGCGGCCGTCCAATGCCCCGCCGGCTAGCCCCCGTCATCGGGCCGAACGAGGCCCGACCGGCTGATCAAGCCGCGAGGGCGAAGGTGCGGTGGCACAGCGAGCTCCCTTCTCGCCCGCACTCGCAAGGGCCGAGACGAAGCCCCTGGAGTGCTCATGAGCCCCGCCAGAGTCATGGCCGCCGACCTCGCCGCCCACGTCGGGCGGCAGGTGACGATCGCCGGCTGGCTGCACCGCAAGCGCGAGCTCAAGTCGGTCACGTTCCTGGTCATCAGGGATCGCACCGGGCTGGCGCAGGTCGTGCTCGCCGGGCCGGGCGAGGCGGCCAAGGCGGCAGGTTACCCCGAGGAGAGCGTGCTCGCGGTCACCGGGCTGGTGACGGCCAGCGAGCAGGCTCCAGGCGGCGTCGAGGTCACGCGGCCCGAGCTGGCCGGGCTCGGCGAGGCGACCGAGCCACCGCCGTTCGACCTGTACCGGCCCGCGGTGGGCGCGGCGTTGCCGACCGTGCTCGACCACGCGCCGACCTCGCTGCGGCACCCGGTGCTGCGGGCCGGGCTCGAGATATCGGCGGCCAGCGTGGCCGGCTTCCGCGCTGCGCTCGGCGCGCGGGGCTTCACCGAGATCCACACGCCCAAGATCGTCGAGTCGGCGACCGAGTCAGGCGCGAGCGTGTTCGGGATCGACTACTTCGGCCGGCCCGCCTACCTGGCCCAGTCGCCTCAGTTCTACAAGCAGGCCATGGTCGGGGTGTTCGAGCGGGTCTTCGAGGTCGGGCCGGTCTTCCGGGCCGAGCCGCACGACACCGCCAGGCACCTGGCGCAGTACACCAGCCTGGACGCCGAGTTCGGCTTCATCGAGGACCACCGCGATGTGATGGCCGTGCTCACCGGCGTGTTCGCGCAGATGGTGGCGACGGTGGCCGAGCGAGCCAGGCCGGCGGCCGAGCTGCTCGGGGTCAAGCTGCCCGACGTGCCAGCGCAGATTCCCGACGTGCACTTCACCCGGGCTCAGGAGCTGATCGCCGCGGGGGCCGGCTGGGATCCGCGTGGCGAGCCCGACCTGTCCCCGGCCGACGAGCGCTGGCTGTGCGAGTGGGCGCTGCGTGAGCACGGCAGCGAGTTCGTGTACGTCACCGGCTTCCCGCTGGCCGCCAAGCCGTTCTACACCCATCCAGATCCAGCGCGCGCTGGCTACACCAACGGGTTCGACCTGTTGTTTCGCGGGCTTGAGCTGGTAACCGGCGGGCAGCGGCTGCACAGGTACGGCGACTACCTGGCGGCGCTGGCGGCGCTCGGCCTCGACCCCGCGCCGTACGCCAGCTACCTGCGGGTGTTCAAGCACGGGATGCCACCGCACGGCGGCTTCGCGATCGGCCTTGAGCGCTGGACCGCGCGGCTGACAGGGGTGGCCAACATCCGGCAGGTCACCGCGTTCCCGAGGGACAGCCACCGGCTGTCCCCGTGACCCGGCTGTCCGTGACCGGCGGTCCCGCGCTAAGGCGGGACCGCGGTCCGGCGTGCTACTTGCCGTTGCCTGGCAAGGTCGGCCAGCGGGTCATGGTGAACTGCACCGTGGTCAGCGCCCGCTGCGGCGTGAACGAGATCTGATCGCCGGAAACGGTGACCTGCGGCGCGCCGCTCATCGGCTCCTCCAGGGCGCTGATCACCACCGCGGCCAGGTCAGGGTCGTAGCCCGGCAGGCCGGGGCTGGGGAGATCGGGCAGGGTGATCCTTACTTCGTTCTGGAACGAGGCGGGCAGGTACGCGCGCAGCGAGAAGGCCTTGCGCTCGGCGTAGTAACCGGGCAGGTCGGGAATGTTCACCGTGGAGCTGCCTGGCTGGGTGCGGACGGCGCGCAGGATGCCGGGCCGGCTGATCGTGGCCAGGCTGGCCGCAAGCGGGAGGCTGACGCCCGTGTTGGGCCTGTTGATCCCGACCACGGCAGGGACCAGCGGGTTGTTCACGTACAGGGCCGTCCCCAGCGCGTCGCCGGTGGCGACAGGATTGGTGTCCGTGCGGCCTATCGCGTATTCCATGGTGTGCACGCCCGGATCGGTGCCCGCGGCCCCCCGGTCGGTTCCGTCGTTGTTGCGCAGCAGCGCGCCGAGCAGCTGCCACTTGTCTTTCGAGTCGAGCGTGGCCCAGGCCGGCACGCTCTGGTGGTAGATCGCCAGCTCAGGTCCGACGCTCCCGGTGGTCTGCACGAAGTCGTGGGTCGCGCGGAAGGTGGGATCGGTCCAGTACGGGACCGGCGCGTGATCGTCCCAGTGCTGGGCCGTGCCGTAGGTCAGGCCGTAGCCCGCCCGGCTGTGCGCGGCCAGGTCGAACGAGGTCAGCACGCTCGTGGCCGGGGGAGCCGCGCCGGTCAGCCGTATCCGTAGCACCGGTTCCCCGGCGTGGATCAGGTAGTCGAGTGTGTAGGACACCGGCTGGCTGCCGTACGCGCCGGTGAGGGTGGCACGGAAATGCCACCGCACTGGGCCGTGCTCTATCCACTCCCCGGCGTCGCCTGCCAGCTTGGTGTCGGAGTCTTTGAAGGTTCCCATGACGGGCACGGGCGTGGGCGGCTTCGTCGTGTAGTCCTGGCTCATCTGGAGGGGTTCGTTCCCGAACTGGTACAGGTTGCCAGTGTCCTTGTACAGGCGGATCGAGTTGCCCACGCGGGCCGATTTGCTAGGCCCGTTCGGCGGCAGCATCTCGGCGCCGTCGATGACCAGCGAGGTGATGGCCCAGGCCTTGCTCCGGTCGAGCGTCAGGGCCACGCGATCGGTTGCCACCTTGACGATGTCCGACGGCGGCGGAAGCGGGTTGGTCACGGGCGTGCCTGGCTTCAGGAAGACCGTCGCGTAACCGAAGCTGCCGATATCGGCGGGCACCTGGAACAGCAGTCCGCCATCCGCCGCGGTCTGCACCGACCCGATGCCGCCGATGACGGAGCCGAAGCTGCCCGTGACGGCCCCGGCCGGCAGGTGGACCACACCGCCGCGCTGCCAGCCGACCGGGTTGAACAGGACCACCGGGCTGCCCTGGCTCGGCCCCGATGGCAGGGTCACAGCCGCGGCGATGAGACCAGCCGCCCGGGTCAGGCACTGGTCCGCCAGGCGGTCAGCCAGCTCGAGCTGTGGCAGCTGCTCGGTCCAGTACACGCGGTCGGGCGAGGTGCCTGTGATGTAGTCGTGGTGGCTGCTCGGCACCAGCACCTGCCAGATCTCGTCGACGGCCGTGTCCAGGTCGTCGAGGACCGCGCTCGCGTAGGTGCTCGTCATGCGGAGCAGCGCGGCGGCCGCCTCCGCGGCCAGTGCCCGCTGCGCCGCCCGGTAGTGCAAGACCTTGAGCCTGGGGCGGCTGGCGAAGATGCCTGTCCAGTAGTTCTGCGCGAGCAGCGGGGCCTGAGGGTTTTTCGCTGACCCGGCCACCGCGGTCATGAACTGCGAGAACGTCCCTGTGGTTGCGGGCGGGTCACCGGCCTTTTTGCTCGTGTTCTGGTTGTAGCCGTTGACCATGGTCAGCCAGCTGCCTGCGTTGCCTGGCTGGTTCCACTGGGAGAAGACGAAGTCGCCGCCGGCCGGCGAGAACATCGCGGTCAAGCCGTCTATGGTTGGCCAGGCCATGCTGACGTTGGACTCGACGAAGGCTTGCAGCCCGGTCGGATGCTGGCCGTCCCAGGGGGCACCGTAGGTGGCCGGCATGAAATGAGTCAGGATCGTCGAGCCGTCCTCGGCGATCCACGGGAAGACCAAGCCGCCGCTCTCGAGCTTGGCTGCCATCGACGGGCTCTTGTCGAGCGGTATGTTCGCGAACGGCTGAACAGAGCCTGGCACCCGGGACAAGCCAAGGAACTGCAGGCCCATCGCCGCCAGTGCCACCGGGAGCTGTGGGTCGTGACCGAAGTCGTCGGGCAGCCAGGCGACCGAGTCCACGTGGCCAGCCATCCCGACCGACTCGAGCCAGCGGCGGCCGACCAGGTAGTTCCTGATGAACACCTCGCCGTGGCAGATCAGGTTGTCCGGCGAGGTGATACCGCCGCCCATCAGCACGAACCCGTCGGCCGATTGCAGCAGCGCCAGCTTGTCCGGGTTGGCGGCCAGGAAGGCCTGCAGGTAGGCAACCTCGGCCAGGGAGTAGTAGAAGGACGGCCCCGAACTCGGCGGCGGCGGGCTGAGCAGCTGGCAGACTCCGCCAAGGATGTCGTTGACCGCGCCGCCGTAGCCAGTCGCGACATCGCCGTTATAGCCCGTGGGCGGGCCAATCTCGCAGTACTCGACGAACGTGTCATGCCAGTCCCAGTCCAGATGACTGGTCGGGCATACCAGCACGAATGGAGGCGTTAAGGCGACCATTGCTCCTCCCCACGCAGACCAGCACTCATCGTAACTAATGGCCTGCAGCAGGTCTAGAATTGACTAGCCCGCCTCTTTTTGCTAAAGGCAGCTACTCGTTACGCCAGGGCGAAGCCGATGCTGATCGCGTCCACCTCGGCGAGCTCGGCGGCCGACGGCACCCATTCGGTCGTCGCGGCGTTGGCCCGTACCTGCTCGGCCGACATCGCGCCGGCGATCACGCTCGCGCAACCCGGCTGCTCGGCCAGGCCGGAGATCGCGATCGTGAGCAGCGAGACCCCGTGCGACTCGCCCCACGCGGCCAGGGCCTCGACGATGTCGAGCTTGGCGTCGGTGACGTAGCCGTCGCGGCCCGCCAGCCTGGTGCCTTCCTTCGGCGGCTGGCCACGCCTGATCTTCCCGGTGAGCAGGCCATTGGCCAGGGGGAAGTACGGCAGCACGCCGAGGCCGAAGTGCCTGGCGGCGGGCACGACCTCGGCTTCGGCCGCCCGTTCGAGCAGTGACCAGTGGTTCTGCGCCGACACGAAACCCGAGCAGCCGAGCCGGTCAGCCACGCTCGCCGCCTCGGCGATCTGCCAGCCCGCGAAGTTGGAGTTGCCCAGGTACCTGACCTTGCCCTCGGTCACGAGCTCGTTCAGCGCGCTGAGCGTCTCGGCGATGGGGGTATGCGGGTCAGGGGTGTGGATCTGGTACAGGTCGATGTAGTCGGTGCGCAGCCGCCGCAGCGAGTGCTCGACCGCGCGCCTGATGTACGCCCGCCCGCCCTTGGCCCCGGCGGCCGGGCCGTAGCCCATGTCGGCGTGCTGATGGCCGAACTTCGTCGCGAGCACGACCTGATCGCGCCGGCCGGCCAGCGCCTCGCCGAGCAATTCCTCCGATGCCCCGCCACCGCCGTAGGTGTCCGAGGTGTCGAAGAGCGTGATGCCCGTGTCGATCGCCGCGTCCACGACCGCCAGGGCGCCGGCCTTGTCGAGCCGTCCGCCGAAGTTGTTGCATCCCACTCCGACCACGGACACGACAAGTCCGGAGTCGCCGACTGCCCGATACCGCATATTTTCCCGCTCCTTTTCCCGCTCGCCTTCGGCTTGATCGCGCGGTCTGATCCTCTCAGATGCTAGAGGCGCGCTAGCGCCTCGCGGAGTGGGTCCAGGCCGAGCGAGCCGAGCGCGAGCGCCTGGGAGTGGAAGCGCTTGAGGTCGAAGCCGGCGCCCTGGCGCTGGCGCGCCTCGTCGCGCGCCTGGAGCCAGATCCGCTCGCCGAGCTTGTACGACGATGCCTGCCCGGCCCAGCCCAGGTACCTGTCCAGCTCGAAGCGCAGCATCTGCTCTTCGATGTGTACCCGCGAGCGCAGGAACTCCCACGCCAGCTCGGCGTTCCAGATCTCACCCGGGTGCCAGGGCGACTCCCGCGGGATCGGCAGCTCAAGGTGCACGCCGATGTCGACGACGACCCGGGCGGCGCGGAGCAGCTGGGCGTCGAGCATGCCGAGCTTGTCGCCGGGATCTGCCAGGTAGCCGAGCTCGTCCATGAGCCGCTCGGCGTACAGCGCCCACCCCTCGCCGTGCCCGGACACCCAGCACATCAGGCGCTGCCAGCGGTTGAGCTCCTCGCGCATGAACACGGTCTGCGCGATCTGGAGATGGTGACCTGGCACGCCCTCGTGGTAGATCGTGGTGACTTCCTTCCAGGTCGAGAACTCATCCACGCCATCGGGAACCGCCCACCACATCTGGCCTGGCCGGGACCAGTCCTCGCTGGGCCCGGTGTAGTAGATCCCGCCGTCGCTGGTCGGCGCGATCATGCACTCGATCCGCCGCGCCGGCTCGGGTATGTCGAAGTGGACGCCGTCCATCCCGGCGATGGTCCGGTCGGCCATTTCCTGCATCCACTCCCGCAGGCGGTCCCTGCCGGCGATCCGGCGGGCCGGATCGGCGTCGAGCGCAGCGACCGCGTCAGCGACGGTCCCGCCTGGCACGATCTTGTCGGCGACCCGCCGCATCTCCGCTTCGATCGTGAGCACCTCGGCCCAGCCCCACGCGTATGCCTCGTCGAGGTCGATCGTGGCGCCGAGGTAGGCACGCGACGCGAGCCGGTAGCGATCCCTGCCGATGGCGTCGCGATCAGGGGCCAGGGGGAGCAGCTCGGACTCAAGGAACCGGCCGAACTCGGCTGTCGCCGCCGATGCGGCGACAGCGCCACGGTCGAGCTCGACGCGGATGGACCCGTTGCCTTCCGTGCGCCGCACCAGCGCGCTGTAAAAGCCCTTGCCAGGGGCGGACCAATCGGCGCACTGCCTCGCCACCGCGGCGACCTGGCGCTGCGGCGCCACGTGGCCGCGGTGAGCCTGCCTGAGGTAGGTCTGGCGCAACCCGTCGAGAGCCTGCGGCACGGCGGCCATCCTGGCGGCGATGTTGTGCAAGGCCTGCTCGCCCTTGGTCGGCATCAGGTCGAACACCGAGCGCAGGCTCTGCGGCCAGCTCGAGATCACGTTGAGCGTGCGCTCCGTCTCACCTGAGCTGTACAACTCGGTGTAGACCGCCAGCCGTTCGAGCATGCCGTCCTTGGCGACCTGGCTGCGGTGATCGGTGCTTGAGGCCTGGCGCAGCGCCGCGATCGTGGTGCGGTCGAGGTCGTCTAGCGAGGCGAAGCCGTCCGGGCTCAGGTCGGTCATCTCGTCGTCGTGCCCGACCAGCCCGAGGGCGGTAGCGGTGACCGGGTCAAGCTCCGCGAATCGGGTTACATGCCGCTCGGCGATCTCGTTGACAGTGCTCATGTACGGAAGATAGCTTCCCATCCCCACGCAAGCCATCGGACGGGCCGGCCCGCGGTGCACGGGCACGGGTCGCTGGCACGGGCCGCATTGGCACAGGGCAGGCCGTGACGTGTCACCGCAGGTGGTCAGTAGGTACGCTTGTCCGGACTCGTCGGGAGGGCGGCAGATGGATTTCGGGTACGACGCGAGGACCGAGGAGTTCTGCGACAAGCTGCTCGCCTTCATGGACGAGCACGTCTACCCGGCCGAGGCCAGGTTCGGCGCGCAGGTGGCTGACGCGGCGGCGAGCGGTAACCCCTGGCAGCGCCCCCCGGTGATCGACGAGCTCAAGGCCATAGCCCGAGGGCAGGGCCTGTGGAACCTGTTCCTGACGGTCCGCGACCATCCAGGCCAGATCGCCCGGATAGCGCAAGAACACGGCGCCGGGCTCACCAACCTCCAGTACGCGCCGCTGGCCGAGATCACCGGGCGCAGCGGCGCGATCGCGCCAGAGGCGCTGAACTGCTCGGCGCCGGACACGGGCAACATGGAGGTGCTCGCCGAGTTTGGCAGCCCAGAGCAGGTCGAGCGCTGGCTGATTCCCTTGCTCAATGGCGAGATCAGGTCGGCCTTCTGCATGACCGAGCCCGATGTCGCGTCGTCGGACGCGACCAATATCTCGACCTCGATCACCCGCGACGGCGATGAGTACGTGATCAACGGCCGCAAGTGGTGGTCGTCCGGGGCGATGGACCCGCGCTGCGAGCTGTTCATCGTGATGGGCAAGACGAACACCGGCGCCGACAGGCACAAGCAGCAGTCCATGATCTGCGTGCCCTCCGACACGCCCGGCATCACGATCAAGCGGAGCATGCGGGTGTTCGGCTTCACCGACGCCAGCCACGGCGGGCACGCGGAGATCGAGTTCAGCGACGTGCGGGTGCCGGCCTCGAGCCTGATCGCCGGCGAGGGCGAGGGATTCGCGATCGCGCAGGCCAGGCTCGGCCCCGGGCGGATCCACCACTGCATGCGCCAGATCGGCTCGGCGGAGCGGGCGCTCGAGGCGATGTGCCTGCGCGCCACGAACCGGGTTGCCTGGGGCAAGCCGCTCGCCGACCAGGGCGTCGTGCAGGACTGGATCGCCGAGTCGCGGGTGCGGATCGAGCAGGCCAGGCTGCTGGTGCTGAAGACCGCGTGGCTGATGGACACCGTCGGCAACAAGGGCGCGCACACTGAGATCCAGGCCATCAAGATCGCGGTGCCCGCGATGGCCGAGTGGGTGATCGACAAGGCGATCCAGGTGCACGGCGGTGGCGGCGTGAGCCAGGAGTTCCCGCTCGCCCAAGCCTGGGCAGCGGCGCGGGTCCTGCGGTTCGCCGACGGGCCTGACGAGGTGCACAAGCGCTCGATGGCGCGGCGCGAGCTGCGCAAGTACCAGAGCTAAACCGGCGATGAGTTCGAAGGGGACAGATTTATATGTCGGAACAGGGGCAGCGGGTTGCGGTCGTCACGGGCGGCGCGCGTGGCATTGGCGCTGGTGTCGCGCGCCGGCTTGGCGCTGACGGCATGGCGGTGGCGGTGATCGACCTGAAGGAGGGCGACTGCGCCGCGACCGTCGAGGCGATCAGGGCCGACGGTGGCCGGGCCTTTGCCGCCGGGGCCGACGTGAGCGACTCGGCGCAGGTTGGCGCCGCGGTAGAGGCGATCGCCGCCGAGCTTGGCCCGCCGGCCGTGCTCGTCAACAACGCTGGCGTCATCCGCGACAACCTGCTATTCAAGATGACCGACGACGACTGGGACACGGTCATGGGCGTGCACCTGCGCGGCGCGTTCTTGATGAGCAAGGCCTGCCAGAAGCACATGGTCGAGCAGAAGTGGGGCCGGATCATCAACCTGTCATCGAGTTCGGCGCTCGGGAACAGGGGACAGGCCAACTACTCGGCGGCCAAGGCCGGGCTCCAGGGCTTCACCAAGACCCTGGCGATCGAGCTTGGCCAGTTCGGCATCACGGCCAACGCGATCGCGCCCGGGTTCATCGTCACCGACATGACGGCGCAGACGGCGGCCAGGGTCGGCGTCGAGTTCGAGGCGTTCCAGCAGGCGGCGGCGGCCCGGATCCCGGTACGCAGGGTCGGGCAGCCCGCCGACATCGCGCACGTGGCCTCGTTCCTGGCGAGCGAGGGAGCAGGCTTCGTGTCTGGCCAGGTGATCTACGTGGCAGGCGGGCCGCTGTGCTGACCGGGGATGCCGCAGTGGCGGCCGGGGCCGCCGGCGCCGAGGTGACGGCGGATGACCTGCGGCGGCAGGTGGCGGCGTTCCTCGCGGCCCACGACCCCGCGACAACGGAGCGGCTGGAGTTCGTCAGGGCCAGGTTCGACGCCGGGCTGGCCTGGGTGCACTACCCGCCTGGGCTCGGGGGCCAGGGGCTGCCCAGGGCGCTCCAGAAGGTCGTCGACGCCGAGTTCGCCGCCGCGCACGCCCCGACCAACCGGCCGGAGCGCAACGGGATCGGCCTGGGCATGGCCGCGCCGACGATCCTCGCCTACGGCACGGACGAGCAGAAGCGGCGCTGGCTGCGCCCGCTGTGGACGGGCGAGGAGATCTGGTGCCAGCTCTTCAGCGAGCCTGGTGCCGGGTCGGACCTGGCGAACCTGTCGACCAGGGCGGTTCCCGACGGCGAGAGCTGGGTCGTCAACGGGCAGAAGGTCTGGACCTCGTCGGCTCACGTCGCCAGGCGGGCGCTGCTTGTCACCAGGACCGACCCAGGCAAGCCCAAGCACCAGGGGCTGACGTATTTCTGCGTCGACATGACCACGCCAGGCGTGGAGGTCAGGCCG
>JASIBM010000514.1 GCA_030045175.1 Streptosporangiaceae bacterium
GCAAGCTCGGCCGGGATCGCCAGGTGCGCCAGGTCGTGCTCTGCCGCCGCGAACGGCGTGGCCGCGTCGTAGTAGCCGCAATTCACGTGCACCCGCAGGTGCGGGTTGACCCTCATGGCCTCGGCCAGCTTGTCGAGCACGTAGACGTGCTTGGCCTCGAATTCGTGGTAAGACCACGGGTACACCCGGTCGGTCAGCACCTCGTAGGGCAGGTCGCTGAGATACCCCAGGTCGGCCCTGACGTAGTGGTTGAGCGCGGCCGTGTAAGGCCCGATGATCGCGTCGATGGACGGGTCGGTGGTCCAGTTCTCCCGGCCGTAGTCGCTGTCCCAGCCGAGGAACCTGCCATCGATCCTGCCCACCGTCCTGCGCTTATCCCGCATCAGCTCGGTGAGGAACCTGATGTGCTCCGGCCGCAGGTTCACCCGGTCCACGTAGTCTTCGCTCAGGCCGGTGAGCTGCGCGATCCGCCCGACAGCCGCGGCCCGCTCAGCGGCGCTCAGCCTGGAGCCAAGCGCAAGCACCCGCCGGTAATCCCCGGTCGCGTAGGCCTGCGCCTCGGCGAGCAGGCCGGCCAGCGGGCGATCCCCGTGCCTGCCGTGGTAGTTGGCGATCGCGGCGTACGTCGGCAGGTACGCCAGGTAAGGCTCGTCATTGCCGCCGCCAAATTCGGCCGACTGGCCGTCGAGGAACGGCGAGATCAAGATGAGCCCGTTGAGGTACATCCCGTACCGCTGCTGCAGGTGCCTGGCCAGGCCGGCCGCCCTGGTCGTGCCGTATGACTCGCCGCACAGGTATTTCGGTGACATCCAGCGGCCGTTGCGCGTGACCCAGAGCCTGACCACCTCGCCGACCGACTCGATGTCGCCGGTGAAGGAGTGGAAGTCCTTGGGCTTCTCGCCCTTGGCCGCGCGGGAGAACCCGGTTGACACCGGATCGATGAACACCAGGTCGCTGTGGCGAAGCAGCGTCTGGGCGTTCTCGGCCAGGCCGTACGGCGGCGGCAGCAGGTCGCCTGCGTCGCCCATCAGCACCCGGCGCGGCCCGAGCAGGCCCAGGTGCAGCCAGACGCTCGACGACCCGGGGCCGCCGTTGAACGCGAACGTGACCGGCCGGCTTGGGGCACTGCCTGCGTCGAGCGTGTAGGCCGTCATGAACACCTCGGCCTTCGCCCGCGTCCCTTCGAACACGTCGTCGGCGTGCGCCTCGGCGCGGAGCACCACTCGCCCGGTGGCAACGGTGTACCGAAGCTGGGCGCCGTCGACCGTGACCGAATGCCGCGTGGTCACCAGGTCGTCGACGGGCTCCTTGAGCCGTTCCTGGTTAGCCGGCTCTGCCTTAGCCAGCTCTGCCTTAGCCAGCTCAGCGTTAGCCGGCTCGGTGGCGTCGGCGGGCTTCTGCTGGGAAACGTCCCTTTCGTCTGGCACTGGCACAGGTTAGCCGACACGGACGAGGATCGGGAACGCGGATGTTGTCCGCCGGCCCGAACGCGAGCAGAATGTGCGCTAAACCGATCAATCGGGTTAAGGGGCGCAGCGAAATGAACGCCAATCCATGGGACGGCACCGGTCAGGCGCGCCGGGCCTTGCAGGGCATCGTGCGGGATCCGCAATACGGCGTGGCGGCGCTGTCTCAGCCCGCGGTCATGTCCAATCTGCTGAAGGACTTCCTGCCTGATGAGCCCAGGGAGGCGGGCCTGCTGGTCGCAGCGGCCCAGGCCGACCTGGCCGGCTCGCTGCGCGGCTACCTGGCGCAGGGCCTGGACCCGGCCACGGCGGTCAGCCTGACCGCCAGCGCGTTCGTCAGCAGCAGCTCGCATACGCAGGAAGCGGGCCAGTGGGTCGTGACCGAGCTGGCGCTCGCGCTCGGCGTGGATCCCAGCCGGACCGCTCAGGCAGCGGCGCCGCTGCCCACGCAACTCGCCCAGCCGACCGCGCCGACGGCGGTGGACCCGCTCATCAACCAGGCCACGCCGCCTTATCAGCAGGCCACGCCGCCATATCAGCAGCCCGCGCAGCCTTTTCAGCAAGCCGCGCCGCCTTATCAGCAGGTCGCGCAGCCATATCAGCAGGCCACGCCGCCTTACCAGGTCGCCAGCCCGTGGCAGCAGCAGGCTGTCGCCGCGCCGCCAAGGCCGGCTAGCCGCGGGTCGGCCGGTCCCGCGGTCATCGGCCTCGGCGGAGCACTGCTCACGCTGATCGCCTGTTTCGTTCCAACTTCGACCTTTTCTGGCTCGCCCTCCTTCGGCGTCTTCTTCGGTCACGTCGGCTTCGGGGTGAGCTTCGATTTCTGGTTCGCCGCCGTGCCGCTCGTCACGCTGATCGCCGGTACCGCGGCGGCGATAGGCCTGCTCGTTCCCGGGGACCGGCCCAGGGGGCGGGCCATGTCGCAGGGACTGCTGGTCGTGATCGGGGTGCAGACCGTGGTGCTATTCGGCTTCTACGGTTACGGCCTCTTCCAGGTAGGGCACCACGGAGCGGGCGGACCTATTGGCATACTCGGCGGACTGGCGTTCCTGATCGGCGGCATCGTCGCAATCGCCAGCGGCGGCAACCGCGGTACCGCGCCTGCTGGCGTGCCTGGCACTGTGTCGCCTGGCACTGTGTCGCCTGCCGCCCCCGGCGGCGTGGGCGGCACCAGCGGCTGATCAGCCGCCAGCGGCCGCGACCAGCGCGCGGAACAGGCTCAGGTCGGTGCCTGCCTCCGGATGCCACTGCACCCCGATGACGAACCGCCTGCCCGCGTCGCCGTCGCTGTCGGTGTCGCTGTCGGCGTCGGCGAGCTCGATCGCCTCGATCAGGCCGTCGTCGGCCCACGCGGACGCGGTCAGGCCATCGCCCAGCTTGTCGATCCCCTGGTGGTGATGGGTCGGCACGCACAGCGCGCCGCCGGGAACCGGCTGCCCGCCAAGCAGGGCGGCCAGCTTGCTGGCCGGCGCGACGGTCACCTTGTGCTCGCCCATGGTGCCAGGCGTGGGCGAGTGCCCGTCGTGCCCGACGACATCGGGCAGGTGCTGTATCAGGGTGCCGCCGAG
>JASIBM010000515.1 GCA_030045175.1 Streptosporangiaceae bacterium
CTAGCCCAGGGGCAACCCCCGGAACCCCCGCGGCGCTAGCCCAGGAGCGACCCCCTGGAACCTGCGGTGCTAGCCCAGGAGCGGCGTTGTGACCTGGAGCTTGCATTTTGCTTGAATAACTTCGCAAAATCGGATAATTTGCTGTTTCGGTTGCGAGGCGGCGAGGTTCGGGACAAGAGTCATCACATCTATCGGCGCCGTCATGTCCGCGCGCACGGCCCGCTCTGTCGCGCCGACCGCGGACCGTTGGCCCTAGTCCATATCGCAGGTCCGGTTTGCGGCCGCTCAGCTCCTCGCAGCGGCTCGCGCCTGATCTGCCTGAAGCACCTGATGGGTGACACATGAGCGAGTACGGCGACCCGGTGGCCGATGGCCGGGACGATCCCTTCGACAGTGAGCGGCGCGGCTATAGCCGCAGGCAGGTCGATGAGTACATCGCGATGCGGAACAGCCACGTCCGGCAGCTAGAGACCCGGCTCTCCCAGGGAAGCGCGGAGATCGAGCGGCTGCGCAGGGAGCTGGCTGAGGCACGCGAGGCGGGCGCGCGGCCCGCGCATGAAGAAATCCCCGAGCGGGTGGGCCAGATACTCAAGCTCGCCGCCGACCAGGCGACCGCGGACCTCAAGAAGGTCTCCGCCGATATCACCGAGATGCGCGAGACCGCGAAGGTCGAGACTGAGCAGCTCAGGGCGGACACCAAGCGTGAGACCGATCAGGCGCTCGCGCAGGCGCAAGATCAAGCCGAACGCATGTTCGTCGCCGCCAAGGACGAGGCGGAGCGCACGGTCGCCGCTGCCAAGGCCGAGTCCGAGCACATGGTCACCACGGCCCAGGCTACCGCCGAGCGAACCGTTGCCGAGGCCACCAAGCACGCGGAGGGCACCGTCGCCGCCGCGATGACGCAGGCGAAGCAGCAGGTCGACGAGGCCACCGCCCGAGCCACCGCAATCCACGACGGCGCGGAGCGACGCCTGAACCTGCTGATCTCGCGGCACACCGAGACCGTCAGGCGG
This sequence comes from Streptosporangiaceae bacterium, assembly GCA_030045175.1. GTDB lineage: Bacteria > Actinomycetota > Actinomycetes > Streptosporangiales > Streptosporangiaceae > Chersky-822. The sequence goes on from JASIBM010000515.1 coordinate 1,014, forward strand.
CTCACCGAGATCCGTGACGTGGTCACCAGCCTGGTCGCGGGCGAGGCGGCCCGCGGCTCGCTTGACGACGAGGTCGCCAGGGCGCTCGGCCAGCACGCCGCGAATCACGGCGGCGTCGATGGGCGCGGGCAGGGGCAGGGACAGCACGACCCGCTAGCGGTCGGCGCGCACCGCGCCGGGCGTCCGGTGCCCGCCGGGCGGACGGCGGTGGCCAGCCGGCCAAGTCCCCGCGACCTTGACCGCCCGGAGCCGCCGCCAGCCGACCGGCCTGAGCGCCGGGCCGAGAGCGCGAACCAGGGGCTGGAACAAGACACCGTCCTGGGCAGCACGGACGACGAGGCAGCATTGGCCGACGATCCCAGGGACAACACCGACGACCTGACCGAGGCCGCCGACAACGTCCGCCACTCGAGCACCATGAACGTGCTCGCTGGATCGGCCCGCGGGTCGGATCTGGTGCTCGACGAGGCTGACGGCCTCGGCGACGACGACTGACAGACAGACAACCGCGGCGCGCGGTGGGCTTGGCACTCGCACCGCGCGCCGCGGGCTTGTGACGCTGCGGGCTTGTCACGCCGCGGGCTTGTCACGCAGAGCCTGGCCGCGCAGAAGCGGCCAGGCTCAGGTGGTCATGTTGTCCATCCGCCGCAAGATCATTCCTTCGCGCAGCGCCCAGGGGCATATCTCGAGTTCTGGCAACGTGAACAGGTCCATGGCCGCGTCGGCCACGATCGCCCCGGCCACTAGCTGCGGCGCCCTGAGCCTGGACACCCCCGGCATCTGCGCGCGTTCCGCGATCGATGTCCTGGCCAGCCGCTCGGCCAGGTCCGCCGCGTCCGCGTGCCGCAGCACGCGCTTGACATGCGGGCCGAAGCTCGACGGCGCGGCGCCAGCGATCCTGGCGAGCTGACGAAACGTCTTTGATGTCGCAACGCTGTGGTTTGGCGTCCCCGCCGACCTGATCGCGCCGGCCACTGCCGCGATCTCGGCACGGACGTGCTTGCGCAGCCGCCGCACCTGCTCGGCGTCGGGCGGGTCGCCAGTCAGCCACTCCCTGGTCAGGCGGTTGGCGCCGAGCGGCAGCGAGACGGCGACGGTCGGGTCCTCGTCCTGGCCAGATGCGATCTCCAGCGACCCGCCACCGATGTCGAGCAGCAGCAGCCGCCCCGATGACCAGCCGAACCAGCGCCTAGCCGCGAGGAAGGTCAGCCTGGACTCATCGGGACCGGGGAGCACGTCGATCCGCACCTTGGTGCGCGCCTCGATCCAGCTGAGCACTTCGTCACCGTTCGACGCGTCGCGCACCGCCGAGGTAGCGAACGCGATCAGCTCGTGCACGCCCTTGTCCTCGGCGATCCTGATCGCCTCGCGCACGAAGTCGAGCAGTCGCTGCGAGCAGGCCTCGCTGAGCCTGTTCTGGTCATCGAGGTGGTCCGCGAGGTGCAACTCTTCCTTGTGCGAGTACGCGGGCAGTGGCCGCGCCCCTTGATGTGCGTCGACGACGAGCAGGTGCACTGTGTTGGAACCGACGTCCAGCACTCCAAGCCGCATACCACGAAGTTACAGCCAGGTCGGGCGGGCGGCAGAATCGGCGGCATGCAGCACGCGCAGGATGTTGCCGCTGGCGAGCCTGGCGCAATCGGACTCGTCCCAGCCCCGGCTGATCAGCTCGGCGAAGAGCGCCGGGTAGCACGACGTGTCACCCAGGCCCTCAGGTAGCTCGGAGGTCCCGTCGAAGTCGCCGCCGATCCCTACGTGGTCGATCCCCGCGACGTTCCTGACGTGGTCGACGTGGTCGGCTACATCGGCGATCGTGGCCACCGGCATCGGGTTGGCGCCGACCCAGTCGCCGAGCTCGGCCGGGCCGGACAGGCTCCGGTAGTCGATACCGCGCCTGGCCGCCTCGGCGACCGCCAGGCGATCCCAGTCCCGGCAGGCTTGCGACACGAACGCGGGGACGAATGTCACCATCGCGACGCCGCCGTTGGCCTCCAGGCGCCGCAGCACGTCGTCTGGCACGTTCCTGGGGTGATCGGTCACCGCTCGCGCCGAGGAATGCGAGAAGATCACCGGCGCGGTCGCCACGTCGAGCGCGTCGTGCATGGTCTCGGCCGCGACGTGCGAGAGGTCCACCAGCATGCCGATCCGCTGCAGCTGCGCGACCACCTCGCGACCGAAGTCGGTCAGCCCGCCATGCTCCGGCTCGTCGGTGGCCGAGTCGGCCCAGCGCGTGTTCCTGTTGTGGGTGAGCGTCAGGTACCTGACGCCGAGCGCGCGCATCGCGGCTAGCACGCCGAGCGAGCCGCCGATCGAGTGCCCGCCCTCCGCCCCGAGCAGCGACGCGACCTTGCCCGACGCCATGATCCGCTCGACGTCAGCGGCGGTCAGCGCGAGCTCGAGCGCATCAGGATGCCCGGCGATTAGCCTGCGCACCAGGTCGATCTGCTCAAGGGTCGTCGCCACTGCTGTGTCACCGTCAAGCTCGGCGGGCACGTAGACCGACCAGAACTGAGCGCCCACCCTGCCCGCGCGCAGCCGGGGAATGTCGGTGTGGGTGAAGTCAACGGGGCGGGAGATATCGACTCCCGCTGGGTCCGGCGCCCCCTTGCGCAGCGCCCATGGCAGGTCGTTGTGACCGTCAAAGACCGGGAACCTGCTGAGCAGTTCTGCCGCCTCGGCGACTGAGTTACCTGATGCCATCGGGCCACGATACTGACCGGGCAGCGAAACGACCAGGGTGGCCTACACCTGCGGCATCAGGAAATCGGGCACGCGCCGACGACGCCAGAGCCTGCGGACCAGCACCCGCCAGGTCCACAGGCCCGCGATCGCCGTTCCGGCTACGAGCTCGATGAGAAACAGGATCCACAGGCGCCCGCCGTTCGGCGGGAAGACGGTGCCTTGCGCGCCCGTGTCAAGCGCGGGAACAGGCTGATCAAGGCTGAGCGGGCCATGCGGATTGTCGAGGGACACGTCGTACCTGGTAATCCGCCCCCCGGGCAGCATGAAGTCGCCGAGCCAGCTGCATCCACTCCCGCACCTGAGTTGCTCGGGAACGAAGTAGCCTCGCGTGCCGTGTCCCAGCGCCGCGGCGGCCGCCGGGCCGATCCCCATCGCGCCCACGATGATGAGGAGGATGGCCACCGCAGGGACGATCACCCACCTGAAGGCCCACGCCAGCCCCGAGTCGCGCAGCCTGCGGTTGCGGCGAGAGCGCATGGCGCGCGCCCACTGAGCCGTCGCCATGCGCCGGTCGGTTTCACCTCGTGCCATGGCATCTCCGCCTGCCTGGTTCGTTTCGCTACCAAAACTACACTGATTCGTACGAATTGTTAGGAAAGAAGGAAGATTACGACGGGCGTGATGGCGAGGCATGCGAACGCGGGCGTCAGACCGAGCCATTGCGCGATGAAGCCAACGGCCAGCGGGCCGACGGAACCAGCCAGCCCGGCGGCGCTTGACCAGAACACGGCGATGCCGCTGCGGCCGGGCAGGCTGGCGTACAGGTTCGCCTGGAGGACCGGGTACCAGCCGGCGGTGACAGCGCTGAGGGCGGCGAGGATGATCAGCTTGGCCGGCAGCGAGCCGACAATGAGGAACATAGGGAACAGCAGGCCGGCGGCCAGGGCGCTGACCCGCAGCACGGCCCGGGCGCTGACGCGCCCGGACAGCACGACGAATCCAGCGTCGCCGGCCAGGCCCGCGCCTAGCCTGATCGCCACCCCGATCGCCGCCTGCGCCGGGCTGGCGTGCGCCACGTCGACCAGGTACACGCCGACGAAGCCGGTGAGCACGTCCAGCAGCAGGTCGCTGACCTGGAGCAAGACCAGCCAGCGAGCGACCTGGCCAGTCCGGAGCGCGCGGAGCGCCGCGCCGGCGCTGACCCGCCCGTCCCGCTCGGCGTCAGCTCCGTCAGCCTGGGCCCGCTGACGCCCAAGGTCGGCCTGACGGTCGGGGCCGGGGATATGGCCGGGGTCAGGCGACGCACCCGGGCGCGGCGGGGCATTCGGCCGAGGCCCGCTTCGCCCTGACGCCACTCTCGCCG
>JASIBM010000516.1 GCA_030045175.1 Streptosporangiaceae bacterium
ATGGCGCGACGCGGCCCGCGCCGGCGAGCACGCGATGAGCCAGGCCACGCGCGCCCGGCGGGCCGGCGAGTGGCTCATCGGCGCCGCCTGCCGTCGGCTGCCTGCCGACATGCGCGCCGAGCGGCGCCAGGAATGGGCCGCCGAGCTGCCAGCCATCCTGGACGACCAGAGCATCCGCCCGTCGTACCTGCGCGCGCTGCGGGCGCTCGCCTTCTGCATCGGCATCTCAAGCACCACCAGGCAGCTCAGCCGGTCGGCGCGAGCCGGGTCCCGGCGCGCCGGCAGCTCGCCGGGTCCGGCCGGCGCCGCCGCAGGCACCCGGCCTGCCGATGTGGCGGTCCGCGCGGTCGTCGGGTTCGTCGCCTGGCTCGTCATCGTGGCCGCAGTCACCGCGCTGCTGCGCAAGCATCCTGACCCGCATGGCTGGCCGGTCGTGCTCGGCCTGGCTCTTGCCGTCGGCTTTGACGCCTTCTGCCTGGCGGACATCGCGCGGGCCGCGCAGGTGCGCTACCTGCCCAAGTGGGCATGGGCGCTGATCTGCCTGATCCAGACTCCGGGCGGCGGCATCACGTACCTGAGCATCGGCCATGTGGGCCGGCCACGACTGGCGCGGCCCGGCGATACGAAGCCATGATCGAGCTCGATGGGCTCACCAAGCGGTTCGGGCAGGTTACCGCCGTCGACGAGCTGAGCTGCACTGTCAGGCCGGGACGGGTGACCGGTTTCCTCGGCCCTAACGGCGCGGGCAAGACCACCACGATGCGGCTCATCCTGGGCCTGGACATCCCGACCTCGGGCACCGCGCTGGTGAGCGGACGCCGTTACCGCCAGCTCATCCGCCCGCTGCGCCAGGTCGGCTCGGTGCTAGACGCCACGGCCGTGCAGGGCGCCAGGACCGCCCGTGACCACTTGCTGTCGGTCGCGGTCAGCAACGGCATTCGCCGCGACCGCGTCCAGCAGGTGCTGGAACTGACCGGCCTTGACTCCGTCGCGGCCAGGCGCATCAGGGAATTCTCGCTCGGCATGAAGCAGCGGCTCGGCATCGGCGCCGCACTGCTTGGCGACCCGCCCGTGCTGATGTTTGACGAGCCGGTGAACGGCCTCGACGCCGACGGGATCCGCTGGATCCGCCAGTTGCTGCGCCAGCTAGCCGCGGATGGCCGTACCGTGCTTGTCTCCAGCCACCTGATGAGCGAGGTGGCGCTGACCGCCGACCACCTGATCGTCATCGGGCGAGGCAAGCTACTTGCCGACGCTCCGACGCAGAGCCTCACCGGGTCCAGCGCCCGCGCGGACGTGCTCGTGCGCTCCCCGCGCGGCGCCGAGCTCGCGGAGCTGCTCACCGCGCGCGGCGCCGCCGTCACGGTCGGGCAAGACGGCGGGCTGGCGGTGACCGGCATGGACGCGCCAGCGATCGCCGACCTGGCCGCGGCGCACGGCATCGGTGTGCACGAGCTAGCGCCCCGGCAGCCGTCGCTTGAGCAGGCCTACCTCGACCTGACCGCGGCCAGCACCGACTATCGCGGTGCCAGCACGACGGGCAGCGGCACGGAGGCCATCCGATGACCGCCGTCGCGAGCCGCGCCGGCGAGCCGGGCGCGCCCTCGCTGGCCGCACGCGCCGCCGGCGTGCTCGGCTTCGAGTGGGTCAAGCTCCGCTCGGTCCGCTCGAACTACGTGACGCTCCTCGCGGCCGCGATCGCGACCATCGGCTCGACCGCGGTGGTCGCCAGGACCATGGCCGTGACCGCCACTCCCCCGCCGGCAGGCATTATCACCGCGCTCAGCGCGAGCTTCCTCGGCTACGCCGAGTACGCGGTGATCCCGGTCAGCGTGCTCGCGGTGCTGCAGTTCACCTCGGAATACGCCACCGGATTCATCAGCACCACCTTCTGCGCCGTGCCGCGGCGCTGGGCTGCGCTGGCCGGCAAGGCAGCCGTGGCTGGCACCGCCGCGCTCATCGCCGGCGAGGCGCTCGCGTTCGCGTGCTTCTGGCTGACCCAGGCGATGCTGTCCGGGCGGCACCGCGGGATGTCGCTGGCGCAGCCGGGCGTGCCGGGAGCCGTGCTCGCGGCCGGCTTCGTCCTGTGCGCGTGCGCGCTGACCGCACTCGGCCTCGGCGCGATCATCCGGCACACCCCGGGCGCGATCGCGGCGACACTGGCGGCGATCTACGGGGTTGCCGTGCTCTGCCTCGCGCTGCCGTCGCCGTGGCGGGACGACGCCGGCCGGTTCACGATGGCGTTCGCAGCCGCCCAGGTGGTGGCCCTGCACCCGCGACCTGGCCTGCTGCCGCCTGCCGCGTCCATGCTGGTGCTTGTGGCCTGGCCGGCCGCCGCGCTACTGGCTGCCGGCCTGGTGACCGCCCGCCGCGACATCTGACTCGCCGTCCATCGCCTGGCGGAGGCTCCTGGGTCGCAAGTCGGTCCACCGCTCGTCTATCCACGCAAGGCACTCGGCCCGGCCACCCGAGGGGCCGGTGGCGGTCCAGCCCTCCGGTATCTCGTGGAAGGAAGGCCACAGCGAGTACTGCTCCTCGTCATTGACGAGAACTAGGAATTCACCATCCTCGTCATCAAATGGGTTGGTCATGGCGCTCGTCACCCCCACTAATCGATCTCATCCGGTCGAGTAGCCTAAGCCGATTTAATAGTATACGGCCGCCAGTACGCAGAAAGGGTGTCAGGATGCCGCGAAGCGAGGCCGCCGCGACGGCGCCCACCATGGGAGCCAGCAGGTAGACCCAGAGGAAGTCGAGCCTGCCAGCGACGATGGCCGGCCCGAACTGGCGGGCGGGGTTGACCGAGCCACCCGTCGTGGTCCCTAGCAGCGCGATCGCCGCTCCGATCAGGAGCCCGACGAGCCATGGGACCAGCGGCGCCAGCCTGGGCACCGCAAGGAAAAGCCCGACGAGGAACACGATGACCCCCATCGAGAACGTCTCCGCCGCGAACAGCGCCGCGGCCGACCAGCCGATGCCAGGTTGCAGCGAGGCGTCGCTGACCGGCGGCCTGCCCGCCGCCTGGCCCCAGGCGGCGCGGCCCGCGAGCGTGCCGAGCAGCGAGCCGGTCAGCTGGGCCGCGATGTAGGGCGCGACGGCGACGCCGGGGAAGAGCCCGAAGCGCCACATGGCGATGGATATGGCGGGGTTGATGTGCCCGCCCGATGCCTTCCCCGCGGGGCTGAGGATCAGGCCGGCCAGCAGCGGTCCCACGCAGGCGCCGATGACGAGCAGCTTGTCATGGACCTGGGGGATCGCCGCCGAGATGGGTGACGGCCCGGCCACCCAGCGCACGATCGTGGTGACGCCGAAGAGCAGCACGACCGCCAGCAGGCACTCCAGGGCGCTGCCCAGGGTCACCGTTCGCCAGGTGGCTCGGGTCAGGGGCAGATGACGACCCGGCCCCTTACCCGGTGCTCCACCGCGAGGTAGGCGTCCTTGCCGTCCTCGAGGCTGTACCGGCTGGCGACGGGCAGCGGGCGGAACTGCCCCGAGTCGAAGAACGGCGCGAGCCGCTCGAGCCGCGCGCCTGACTCGACGACGTCGTAGTTCCCGCTGTTGCACCCGTAGATCCGGGTCTCGTTGCGGTACAGGCCGACCAGGTTGATCTCCACCGTCTGGGTGCCGACCGCGCTGATCATCACCAGCCGCCCGCGGCGAGCCAGCGAGGCCAGCGCCGCCGGCGTGGTGACGCCGCCCACGGCGTCATACACCACGTCCGCGCCCCGGCCGCCGGTGAGCCGCTTGACCTGGGAGCCGACCTCCTGCGAGCCGTCATCGAGCGCGATGAAATCCGTGATGATCGATGCCGCCGGGGTGCCGCCGGCGGGACGGACCCGATCCGCCCCGATGACCCGGCTGCCGAGGGCGTCGGCGATCTGGGCGACGGCGCCCCCCACCCCGCCGGAGACGCCGAACACGGCGATGGTCTCGCCCTCGGCAAGCTGAGCGGCCTCGACCACGCCGAGCCAGCCGGTGACGAAGTTGACCCCCACGGCCGAGGCCTCCTCGAAGCTCAGCCGCTCGGGCTTGCGGGCCAGGGCCGTCACGGGCACGGTGAGCAGCTGCGCGTGCGGCCCGTCGCGGGTGAACCCCACGTCCCCGCCGGTGCCCCAGACCTCGGCGCCGATCCAGTCGCCCGGCCCGTCGACGACGACGCCAGCGAAGTCGCGGCCAGGAATGCGAGGAAGGGTGGTCTGCTGGAACTGGCCTGCCACGTTTTTCAGGTCCGAGGGGTTCACCGAGGAGGACCTGACTGATATCACCGCCTCGCCGCTCCTGGCCACCGGGTCCGGCATCTCGGCCAGGCGCAGCACATCGGGACCGCCGAAGCTGTCGAAGCGCAAAGCGTGCATGACCGGCTCTCGCGGCCTCTCAGCCAGCCGCGCAGACAGCCTCGAGGAATTTCCCGACAGCCTGCTCGGGCAGGTGCCGCGCCAGGTCCGCCTCGCTGATCATGCCGACCAGCCGATGGTCTTCGATGACCGGCAGGCGGCGGATCTGGTTCGCCTTCATCGCCTGCAGGACGTCGCTGACGTCCGCATCCGAGCTGACCGTCACGGGCTTGCCCTGCGCCAGGTCCCCCGCGGTGCTCGCGGCCGGGTCGCTGCCGCCGGCGACGCACTTGACCACGATGTCGCGGTCGGTGATGATCCCGTGCAGGCGGTCATCATCACCGCAGATCGGCAGCGAGCCCACGTTCAGGTCCCGCATGCGCTTCGCCGCCTGCTGCAAGGTCTCGTGCTCACCTATGCACGCGGCGCCGGCGTGCATGATGTCTCGCGCTGTCGTCATGGCAATCCCCCCGGATTCGATGACCCCTCCTGTTGGATACCTCGCGAGCTCCCGCGGCAATCCTCCGCGCAGGTGCCGGTTCTGGTCCGGCCGCGGGCGCTCGGGCCGGGTCAGGCCGGCGGCAGGGAAGCGATCCGCTCGCCGCACGCGGTCACGTCGTAACCAGGCAAGCTGGCCAGCTGGCCGAGCAGCCAGGACGAGGACAGCACCCGCAGCAGGCCTTGCACCTCGCGCGTCCCGGTCAGGCCCGCCGGGATGACCAGGTCGAATCGCTCCGCTGTGAGCGGCGCGAAGGCCAGGCCGTAGGCGAGGGCGGCCGGCTCACTGGCCACGCCCGCGTCGGCCAGCCCAGCCGCGATCGCCGCCGCCACCTCCAGGTGCCCGGTCGCCACGGCGTCATACCCGGGCAGGTCGTGGCCGCTGACGCCAAGCCTGCCCAGCTCGCGGTCGAGCACGCGCCTGGCCTCGGCACCTGGTTCCCGGTTCACCAGGCGCAGGCCGGCGGCCACGACCGCGGCCACGTCACCCACCTGGGCCGCGTGCTCCGGCCAGAGTACCAGCCCCTCGCGCCAGGAGGAGAAGCCGATCACGTCGGCCCCGTCGCGCAAGGCCTGGGCGGCCGCACCGGTGTTGTAGTCACCGGACCGGTCGCGCAGGTGCGCTCCGGCCGCGTGCACCAGGCCGCCCGCGGCCAGGCTGAGCGCCTCCTGGCTGGCGCAAGGCCACCACAGGAACTTTACCGGCGGGTCGAGCAGGCTCAGCGGCAGCTCAAGCAACGGCAGCGCGGGATCACAGCCGGCCACGAGCAGCGTAGGCCGGTGCGGCCCAAGCGGGATAACCTGATCAGGCCCGCTGACCCGGCCACCAGCAGGCGCGAACCCGGCCCTGGTCACGGTCGCGCCCGACAGCGGCAGCGCGACGAAGTCCTCCCCCATCGGGGCGAGCGACACCCGGCTGCCCTCGCCACCGAGGGGTGCCAGTGCGCGCACTGGCACCGATGGCTCGGGCATGGCCGGCCCGAACAGCTCCTCGACCGTCAGGCCGAGCGCCCGGCTCAGCGTCAGCGCGACCCGCAGCGATGGATCGGACAGCCCGGCTTCGATCGCCGAGACGGCCTGCCGCGAAACCCTCGCCATGCGGGCCAGCTGATACTGCGAGAAGCCCCTGGCCTGGCGGGCGAACCGCAACCGCGCGCCGCTCGCCCCGGTACCTGGCTGCTGCGCGTGGCGGTCAGCCTCACCGTCGGCATTCAACGCGCGCTCCAGACCTAGGCGGCCAATGGCAATGGCCGGCCGCGGCAGGCCTGACCCGTCGCCCGCACGGCCGTCTCGCCGATAGTCATACCAGACGCGCCCGATCGCATCGAATCCCAGCGAGCTGCGGCTCCGTCCAGACCGACACGGCATCGGCGTCGGCCTGGACGGAGCAGCCGGACCCCACGCCGAGGTCCGGCGCGCTGACCGTTCGGACCCGGAGCTCGAGGCCGGAGGACAACGCCACGACGACCTCGACGGTGCGGCCCAGGTCGATGACATCGGTCACGCGGCCCAGGCCGAAGTCGACGGCCGACCCGTTCGCGCCTGACGGCGACCGTGCAGGGCCAACCCGGAGGGCAACAGGGGGCACCTGCCATAGCAACCGGGCGCCGGCGGGCAGGCCCGTCGCGAGGCCGACAGGCACAAGCACGCCGCCGGCACCAGCCACTGCCTCGAAGAGGTTGTCGATGCCGAGCAGGCGGCCGATCGCGGCGGAAGCGGGACGCTGGTACACCTCGCGGCAGCTACCTGACTGGAGCACCTGCCCGTCGCTCACGACAATGACCTCGTCGGCCAGCATCGCCGCCTCCTCCGGGTCATGGGTGACCAGGACCGTGGAGAGGCCGACGTCGCGCTGGAGGCGGCGCAGCTCGCGGCGTAGCTCAGCCCGTACCGGGGCGTCGAGCGCGGAGAACGGCTCGTCAAGCAGCACCACCTGGGGATCCCCCGCGAGCGCCCGTGCCAGGCTGACGCGCTGGCGCTGCCCGCCGGAGAGCTGCTCGGGCAGGCGGTCGAGCAGGCCGTCGAGGCGGAGCGTCTCGATCCACCAGGCGGCACGCGCCGGATCCGCGCGCACGCCGAAGGTCACCTGCTGCCAGACCGTGCGCCCGGGGATCAGGCCGAAGCCCTGCGGGACGTAGCCGAGCCTGCGCCGCTCCGGCGCAGTGCGGCTCACGT
>JASIBM010000517.1 GCA_030045175.1 Streptosporangiaceae bacterium
GCTCTGGACGACCAGGCACTGGCGGCACTGGCTGGCTAGGGGCAGCTTTCCCGACCATCGCTGGCGCGGCCACCTGGTGCGCAGCGCGCTCACGCTGAAGGGCCTGACGTACGGCCCGACCGGCGCCATCGCCGCAGCGGCCACCACCTCGCTGCCCGAGGCGCCGATGGGGGAGCGGAATTGGGACTACAGGTTCAGCTGGATCAGGGATGCGACGTTCACGCTCTGGGCTCTATTCACCCTGGACTTTGAGTGGGAGGCGAGCGACTACTTCGCGTTCCTGACGGACTTGATCGAAAACGATCACTCTGATCTGCAGATCGTGTACGGCATCGACGGCTCCAAGGACCTTGAGGAGCACGTCCTCAACCACCTGTCCGGCTACCAGGGAGCCAAGCCGGTCAGGATCGGGAACGCGGCGTACTGCCAGCAGCAAAACGACGTGTGGGGCTCCGTGCTCGACTCCCTGTACCTGCACACCAAATCGAGGGACTGGCTCGACGACAGGGTGTGGCAGATGGCACGCCGCCTGGTCGCCCAGGCGCTCGCGCACTGGCGCGAGCCCGACCACGGCATCTGGGAGGTGCGCGGGAAGCCACGGCACTTCACGTCGTCGAAGCTGATGTGCTGGGTCGCCGCCGACCGGGGAGCGCGGCTCGCCAGGATCAGGGATGACCCGGTCACCGCCCGCCAATGGCAGGAGGCGGCGGACGAGATCCACGCCGACATCTGTCAGCACGCGCTGGACGAGCGCGGCGTGTTCCGCCAGGACTACGACAGCGACGCGCTGGATGCCTCGCTCTTGCTGATGCCGCTCGTGCGATTCCTGCCGCGCAAGGACCGCAGGATCAAGGCGACGGTCCTGGCGATCGCCGACGAGCTCGCCATCGAGGGCCTGCCCATGCGTTACCAACCGGGCCAGACCGACGACGGGCTGTGCACGGAGGAATTCACGTTCACGATCTGCTCGTTCTGGCTGGTTTCCGCGCTCGCCGAGATCGGCGAGCACGAGCGGGCACGCGACCTGTGCGAGAAGGTCCTTTCCTACGCAAGCCCGCTGCTGCTCTACGCCGAGCAACTCGACCCGTGCTCGGGCCGGCACCAGGGTAACTTCCCGCAGGCGTTCACCCACCTGGCGCTCATCAACGCGGTCATGCACGTGGTCAGGCACGAGCAGAAGTCGATCCGCCGCGCACTCACTCAGGGTGCCACGATCGCTCCGCGCCAAGCGCCTCGGTTAAGTTGAGCCTGCGGCTTCCCTGGCACTGAAGCCGGCCAGCGATCCCTAACGGCGCCCGCCGACGGGCCTGCGGCGCCGGCCAACGTCTCGCACGTGTCCTTCTGGGCGGCTCCCGTTCGTCGTCTGGTTGTAAGGCGTCGCTCAGGCCGAAGACGGGCGACATGAACTTCACGCACCGGCGGATCGACCATCGCACGCGGGTCGCGCACGAATACGCGATCATCCGTTATGCCTAAGGGAGGGCTGAGATGATGTACCTGCTTTTCATTTGCAGTGACGGCAAGGCGACGCCGGAGGAAGCGGCGGTCATGCGGCGCGAGTGCCCCGGCTGGGTCGAGGAGATGGATGGCCGTGGCGTGCGGCTGCTCGGCAGGGAGCTTGACCTCCCAGCGATGACATCGACGGTGCGCGTGCGTGACGGCGAGACGCTGGTGACCGACGGCCCGTTCGCGGACACCAAGGAATTCGTGGCGGGCTTCGACCTGCTCGATTGCGCCGATCTCGACGAGGCGATCGAGGCGGCAGCCAAGCACCCGGTGTCCTGGTTCCACACGATCGAGATCCGGCCGTTGACCGGCAGGCTGCGGCTGGGTGAGAAGGCGTCCGCGTTCGCGCGCGGCGAGGACGGCTCCGCCAGGCCGTACATGCTGATCATGTGGATGGGCGGATCGCCGGCGGCGCCACTTGACGATGAAGCGGTCATGCGCGAAGGCGAAGCCTGGCGGCAGGACGTGGAGGCACGCGGCATGCAGGTCCTGGGTAACGCGCTGCAGGACCCGGACACGGCCACGATGGTCCGCGTCCGCGGCGGGCAGACGGTGCTCAGCGACGGGCCGTTCATCGATACCAAGGAGTTCATCGCGGGCATCGAAGTGGTCAGCTGCGCTGACCGGCAGCAGGCGATCCAGCTAGCGGTCGCGCATCCGATCGCCAGGTATCACGCGATCGAGGTGCGCCCGTTCTACGGCCAATGATCACGCCGACTGCCCGGCACGCGGTGGATGCGGCCTTCCGCGAGGAGTGGGGGCGCATCGTCGCCACGCTGATCCGGCGCACGGGCAACTGGGATCTGGCCGAAGAGTGCGCGCAGGAGGCGTTTGCCGAGGCGCTGTGGCGGTGGTCGGTTGGCGGCGTGCCACAGCGCCCCGGCGCCTGGCTGACGACAGTCGCAGGCAACCTCGCGATCGACCGGCTGCGGCGCGGCACGCGCGGCGCGGAGCTGCTTGATCAGATCGGCCGCGAGGCGCCGCAGTCCTACACGGATGAGGAAGCGATGCATGGGCTGTTCGATGAGACCGACGGGATCGAGGACGACCGGCTGCGGCTGATCTTCACCTGCTGCCACCCTGCCCTTCCGCTTGAGGGCCGGGTGGCCTTGACGCTGCGGAGCCTCGCCGGGCTTAGCACGGCCGAGATCGCCCGTGCGTTCCTGGTGCCAGAATCGACGATGGCCAAACGCCTGACCCGCACCAAGGCGAAGATCGCGGCCGCCGGGATCCCCTACCGGGTGCCGCCAGCGCATCTGCTGCCCGAACGCACAGCGGGGGTGCTCGCGGTGCTGTACCTGATGTTCAACGAGGGCTACTCGGCCTCCTCGGGCACGGAGCTGATCCGCGTCGGCCTGTGCGACGAGGCGATCCGCCTGGGCCGCGCGCTGCGCGCGCTAATGCCCGACGAACCCGAGGTCTGCGGCATGCTGGCGCTGATGCTGCTGCACCACTCGCGCCGCCATGCGCGCGTGGGCGGCGAAGGCGAGCTGATCACGCTGGAGGAACAGGACCGGGCCCGCTGGGACCAGGCGGAGATCGGCGAGGGGCTGCGGCTACTCGAGTCGGCGCTACGCCGGCGACAGGTCGGGCCCTACCAGCTCCAGGCGGCGATTGCCTCCTGCCACGCCCACGCCGGGAGCGTCGCCGACACCGACTGGCGGGAAATTGCCGGCCTGTACGCGCTGCTTGAGAGGCAGATGCCGTCGCCGGTGGTGCGGCTCAATCGCGCGGTGGCTGTGGCGATGGCCGGCGACATCGAGGCGGGGCTTGCGATCATCGACGAGATCAGCGGCGACGCCCGGCTGGAGCGGTATTACCTGCTTGATGCGGCCCGGGCGGACCTGCTGCGGCGCCGCGGCGATCATGCAGCCGCCGCAGCCGCCTATGAGCGCGCGCTGCCGCTGGCGCCGTCCGAAATGGAGCGCCGGTACCTAAGGAACAGGCTGACGGAGGTCAGCGCCGTCCCCCCGGGCTAACCTGCGGGGGGTTCCAGGGGAGGTCGCCCCCGGGCTAACCTGCGGGGGGTTCCAGGGGGGTCGCCCCCCCGGGCTAACACAGCGCGGCCCGCAGGTCATCGAGCAGGTCGTCGATGTTCTCGATGCCGACGGAGAGCCTGACCAGGTCGGCTGGCACCTCAAGCGGCGATCCGGCGGCCGACGCGTGCGTCATCCGCGCCGGGTGCTCGATCAGCGACTCCACCCCGCCGAGCGACTCGCCGAGCGTGAACAACCTGGTCCGCCCGCACATCGCGACCGCGGCCTCCACGCCGTCGGCGTGCTGGAACGACACCACGCCGCCAAATCCGCGCATCTGCTTGGCTGCCAGTTCGTGGCCGGCATGATCCGGCAGGCCAGGATAGTAGACCCGCGCCACCCGAGGGTGGCTCGCCAGCATGATCGCGACCTGCAACCCGTTGGCGCAGTGCCTGTCCATCCTGACGGAAAGGGTCTTGATGCCGCGCAACGTCAGCCATGAGTCGAATGGCCCGGCGGCTGAGCCGACGGCGTTCTGCAGGAACGCGAGCCTGGCCGCCAGGTCGGTGTCGGATACCACCACGGCGCCGCCGATCACGTCGGAATGACCGCCGAGGTACTTGGTCGACGAGTGCACCACGGCGTCGGCACCGAGCCCGAGCGGCTGCTGCAGGTACGGCGAGGCGAACGTGTTGTCGACCACGAGCAGGGCGCCGCCCGAGTGCGCTATCTCCGCGAGCGAGCCGATGTCAGCGATCGACAACAGCGGGTTCGTGGGCGTCTCCACCCAGATCAGCCTTGCCCCGTGCGCAGCCATCGCGGAACGGACCGCGGCCGGGTCGGACACCGGCACCGGGTGGCACGTCAGGCCCCAGCCGGCCAGCACCTTGTCGAACAGCCGGAACGTTCCCCCGTACGCGTCATGCGGTATCAGCACATGATCGCCGGGCCGGCAGACGGCGCGGATCAGGCAATCCTCGGCCGCCATCCCTGACGCGAACGCCAGCGCGCGGGTGCCGCCCTCAAGCGCGGCCAGGCACTCCTCGAGCGCGCCCCTGGTCGGGTTGGCCGTGCGGGAGTACTCATAGCCCTCAATCCAGCGGCCCGGCCCGGACGTGGCGCCGCCCTTCGTGCCGCCACGCACGCCGCCGACCCCGTCCTGGGCATAGGTAGACACCTGGTAGATCGGGGGCACAACGGCACCGGTGAGCTGGTCTGGTTCCTGCCCCGCATGGATCGCCAGGGTCTCGAACGCGTCGTGCACATCGGCCTGAGCCATCGAAGCGACGTCCTTTCTCGCTGTGGTGCCGCGTTGCCTTTGGCTCTTCCTCGCCGGTCATCCGGCGAGGAAGGTAAGCACATCCTGCCTGGTGATCATGCCAGACGGCTTGCCGTCAACCAGGACCACGGCCGCTCCCGCCCGCTCAAGCGCGGTGACAGCGGCGCTGATCGGCTCGCCGGACCCTATCATCGGCAGCGGGGGCGACATGTGCGCGGAGACCGGCTCGCCCGGGGTGACCCGCCCGGTCACCAGGGCGTCGAGCAGGTCTCGTTCGGTGATCGAGCCGACCACCTCGGCCGCCATCACCGGCGGCTCCTCCTTGAGCACGGGAAGCTGGGATACGTCGTATTCGCGCAGCGTCTCGATCACGGCCCGCACCGTCTCGTCCGGATGCGCGTGCACGAACAACGGCAACTGGTCGCGCTTGCTCGTGAGCACGTCGGAAATCCGCGGCTCGGGGGTCTGCGAGGTGAGGAACCCGTAGTCGGCCATCCAGTCGTCGCTGAACACCTTGGACAGATACCCGCGACCGCCATCGGGAAGCAACACGACGATCACGTCGTCGGGGCCTGCCTGCCTGGCCACGTCGAGCGCGGCGACGACGGCCATGCCGCACGAGCCGCCGACGAGCAACGCCTCCTCACTGGCCAGCCTGCGGGTCATCAGGAACGACTGCGCGTCGCTCACCGCGATCACCTGGTCGCAGATGCCCTTGTCATAGGTGTCCGGCCAGAAGTCCTCGCCGACCCCCTCGACCAGGTAGGGGCGGCCGGTGCCACCCGAGTACACCGATCCCTCTGGGTCGGCGCCGATGACCTTGACCCGGCCGCCGGAGGCCTCCTTGAGGTACCTGCCAGTCCCTGAGATCGTCCCCCCGGTGCCGATGCCTGCCACGAAGTGGGTGACCTTGCCTTCGGTCTGCGCCCAGATCTCCGGGCCGGTGGTGCGGTAGTGCGACTCGGGGTTCGCCGGGTTCGAGTACTGGTTCGGCTTCCATCCTCCGGGGATCTCCCTGGCCAGCCGGTCCGAGACCCGGTAGTACGAGTCGGGCGAATCTGGCGACACCGTGGTCGGGCAGACCACGACCTCGGCGCCGTAGGCGCGCAGCACGCTGATCTTGTCAGGGGCGACCTTGTCTGGGCACACGAACACGCACTTGTACCCCTTCTCCACGGCCACGATGGCCAGGCCGACTCCGGTATTCCCCGAGGTCGGCTCCACGATCGTGCCGCCCGGCCTGAGCTCTCCCGACGCCTCGGCTACCTCGACCATCGCCAGCGCGATCCTGTCCTTGACGGACCCGCCTGGATTGACGTACTCGACCTTGGCCAGGACATCACCGTGGCCAGCGCCGAGGTCACGCGTGACCTTGCGCAGCCTGAGCAGCGGCGTGTCCCCGATGAGGTCGATCAATGACTCGTGCACCTGCATGGCGAAACCCACCCTGTTCTTCTGGAGCGACGTTCGCTTGAGCGACGTTCTCTGGAGCGACGCGACCTGCCCGAACTCCGGGCGCGAGGTACCGCGCCCTCAAGGCCATCTACAGCCTAGGCTCTTGCCGTGCCAAGCCAAGCATCATGCCCGGTGGCCGTCGCCTTGATCTGCGCGATGCCGATGGAACTTAGGCCGCTCGTCAAGCGGCTGCGACTGCGACGCGCGCGGGTGGGCGGCGAGAACATTTATTCAGGGTTCGTGAACGGCCACCCGGTGCTGGCCACCACGACGGGCATGGGCACCAAGCTCGCCGCCAGCCGGACCGGGCGGCTGCTCGCGGCGATCGAGGTCGGCCACGTGATCGTGTTCGGGATCGCCGGGGCGGTCGATGACGGCACCGCGCTCGGCACCGTCATCCGCCCGCAAACTGTGATCGACGGCGCCACCGGCGCCACGTACGCGCCCGCGCAGCTCACCGCGGGGGCCAGCACCGCGGGGGGTTCTGGGGGGTCGCCCTCCCAGGCCAGCACCGCGGGGGGTTCTGGGGGGTCGCCCCCCCAGGCCAGCACCGACACCACCGCGCGTGGCACGATCTGGACCACGGACGAGCTGATTACTGATCCGGACGTGGTATCCGGGCTGCGCTCTCGCGGCGTGGTCGCGCTGGACATGGAGACGGCAGCCATCGCGGCCGTCTGCGAGCGGCGCGGGGTCGGCTGGTCGGTGGTCCGAGTCATCAGCGACCGGGCGGCTGACGGCATCGTGACCGACGAGGTATTCCGGCTGAGCAAGCAGGACGGCTCCCCCGACATGGCCGCGGTCGCGCGGTACTTCATCCGTCACCCCTGGCATGTCCGGCGGATGGCGAGGCTGGCCGCGTCGGCCCGGCGAGCGACGGCAATCGCCGCCGAAGTCGCCATCGCCACCTGCGCCCAAGTTCACTAGCCCAGCGCCGCGCCCCGATGAATGGGCCGCTCACCCGGAATGACCGGACTGATGCGCCATTCACCAGGCGAAATGGATCAAGAATCGGTGGCGCGCATTGAGCCGACAGCTGAACACGCGCGCGACACGGTTCCGCTTGCGAAAGGACGCTACTTTCCGCAGTCGTGTTGTTACACTCTGTTCGCCGCGGTGCACCGCGCAGCGTGCGCGCGCCATTTCAAGACGTGTACGGGGCACGATCGGCGCGTGACCACGCTCGGCGATTTGGCCGGGCGAACGCCAGCCTGGTGCATCTTCGCGGCATCTCGACCGAGCCTTGGGGGAACTCGTGACACAATGGCACGCCGATGCCGATTCCGACGCCGCGTCGTCCGGTCCGCCCGCCGAAGAATTCGCGCCAGCCGAGCCCGACCTCAAATGCTACCGAGCCGCGGTCAGCGACCTTGTCGCCGAGGTCAGGCGGTGCGGGCCGACCGACAGCGGCTGCGCGGAAAGCATCGTGGCCAAGCACCTCGACTCAGAGCCATTCGCCGATGTGCTGTCCTGCGGTCCCGAGGGGCGCGACGGGACGATCGCCAGGATGTGCTTCGACGTCAGGAACTTCGAGCCTGGCCCGCACTCATCGCGCAGCGTCGCGGCCCTGGTCAGGATCTCGTTGCTGGCCCAGATCGACCTGCTCTGGTGGGGGCACAGCCCCGCGTACCTGACCGACGCGGACGTGCTAGACGCCACCGAGCTCGTTGACCTCGATCATCTTTACCGTGTCGGCCAGCTCCGGTTCAGCTACCGCCATCAGGCGGGCACGTTCCTCGCGCGGGCCGTGCGCTCCGCCGAGCGGCACGCGATGCCCGCCCGCTCGCCCCGAACCGCCGGCTTGTGGATCGCCCGGGGCCGGCCAAGCATCCTCGCCTGGCTCAACCAGCTCGCTGACGACTTCGCCGAGATCGCACCGCCGGGCACGCCGGCGCTGTGGGTGACTAGCCTGACCCGCAGCGCGGAGCACCAGCGGCACCTGCGATCCATGGGATATGTCGCCCCGCTGCCGAGCGCGCACTGCGCGGGCTACGCCGCCGACATCGAGATGACGTGGTTCCGCCACCACCACGCGCACCGGCTGCTGCGCGGGCTGCTGCTCGACCGGCAGCGCGCGGACGAGGTGAATGTCATCGACGAGGGTCAGGCCTGGCACGTCTGCCTGCGGCCGGACATCGTCAGGGAGCCGCGCCAAGTGCTTGAGCCGGCTCACGGCGGCTGACCAGCATGTGCGGCATCGCCCTGATCTGCGGGCCTGGTGCGAGCCTGGTGACCTTCCGGCAGATGCTCGACCTCCTGGCGCCGCGCGGCGAGACGGAGGGAGCCAGCTACTCCGACGACCTGCTGGCCGGCACGCAGCGGCTCCGCATAGTTGACCGCGAGCGCGCGGTGCAGCCGTGGACGACGCGCGATGGCCGCTGGCTGCTGTGCTACAACGGCGAGATCTTCAACTACCGCGAGCTGGGTGACGAGCTGCGCGGCCTCGGCAGGCAGCTGCGGACGGACAGCGACACCGAGGTCCTGCTCGAGGCGTTCCTGCAGTGGGGTGAGCGAGCCGTGACCCGGCTGCGCGGCGAGTTCGCCTTCGTGATCGCCGACCGGCGAGCGGCCCGCGTCTACCTCGCGCGAGACCAGCTCGGCGTCAAGCCGCTCTACTGGTCGGCCAGCGGGGGGTGCCTGCACGTCGCGTCGGAGATCAAGGCGCTGGTGGGCGTCGGCGCGCCGATCTCGTGCGTTCCTGCCGGGCACCACGGCTGGGCGAGCGCGGAGACCGGGCCGGAGCTGGCGCCGTACACGGCGCTGCTGAGCCCGGCAGGGCCCCCGTCGCGAATCGATGATCCCGACGAGGCGGCCACCCTGCTGCGGGCCGCGCTCGCCGACAGCATCGCGGTGCGCGCCGACACGGACCTGACGGTAGGCGTGATCTTGTCGGGCGGCCTGGACAGCTCGATTACCCTGATGCACGTCCAAGCTGTGCACCCGGACTGCGTCGCCATCACGGTCGGCGCTCCAGGTAGCCAGGACATCGCCTACGCCAGCAGGCTCACCGCCGAGCTGGCCGTGCCGCACGAGGTGATCGAGATCTCACCAGGCCAGATCGGCCTGGACGACGTGCGAGCGGCCATCCGGATCTGCGAGCTCAGTGAGTATGGCGACATCATCAACGCCGTGGCTTGCGTTCCCCTATACCGAAGGGTGCGCGATCTTGGCATCAAGGTGGTACTCACTGGCGACGGCTCGGACGAGCTCTTCGGCGGGTACCCCATGTACGACTGGATCACCGGTGCTCAGCAACGGCGGCTCTTCCTGCACAAGCTCGCGAACCTGGGGCGAACTGAGTTGCAGCGGATTGACCGGGTGAGCATGAGCCACGGGGTCGAGACCAGGGTGCCATTCCTTGACCCGGCGCTAGTCGAACTGGCGATGCGGCTGCCGATGACGATGAAGGTCCGCGACGGCACGGAGAAGTGGATACTCCGGCAGGCGTTCGCCGACCTGCTGCCCGGCTACGTCGCGTGGCGGCCGAAGAACCCGCTCTCGCACTCCTCGGGCTTGCACGAGCGCGCCAGGATGTACAAGCCATTGTTCGCGCGGATCCACCGGTCCTTCGGATACGACCTGCACGAACCCGTGCGCAGGGACTTCTCGGTCGTGCTCGCGCGCTGTGGCAACGACCTCGACCGCGCCTGCGCCGCGGCGGTGAGCGACTACAGCCCGCGCGAGCACGCGAGGGACTTCGCCGGCGCGGCAAGGTGGCACGCCTCGACCGCGCTCAGGTCACTAGCTGGCGCTGCGCGCGGCCACGCCTGATCCCGGTTGCACCTGGGCTGACGTCACTGCCAGGCGTGAGCTACTGTGCGGATTAAGAACCGGTAAATCGGGGGTTCCAGGGGGTCGTCCCCCTGGGCCAGCACCGCGCAGGGAGCCAGCATGCCAGAGGCAGTCGTCGTCGCGACCGCCCGCTCGCCCATCGGGCGGGCCTTCAAGGGGACCATGACCAGCATCCGTCCTGACGACCTCGTGGTCCAGATGGTCAAGGCGGCCTTGGCGAAGGTGCCTCAGCTCGACCCGGCCGATACCGAAGACCTCATCCTTGGCTGTGGCCTGCCCGGCGGTGAGCAGGGTTACAACATGGCCAGGGTCGTCGCTGTCATGCTCGGGTACGACTCGCTCCCAGGCACGACGATCACCAGGTACTGCTCCTCATCGTTGCAGTCGACGCGGGTCGCCTACCACGCGATCAAGGCCGGCGAGGGCGACGTCTTCATCTCGGCCGGGGTCGAGTGCGTGAGCCGGTTCGGCAAGGGCAGCAGCGATGGGGCTCCTGACACCAAGAACCCGATCTTCGCCGCGGCGGAGGAGCGAGCCGAAGCGCGGGCAGCTGGCGGCGCGGACACCTGGCACGATCCGCGCGAGGACGGTGAGATACCCGACATCTTCATCGCGATGGGCCAGACTGCGGAGAACGTAGCCCAGCTTCGTGGCATCAGCCGGGCCGAGCAGGATGAGTTCGGCGTGCGCTCGCAGAACCTGGCGGAGAAGGCCATCGCCGACGGTTTCTGGCAGCGTGACATCACCCCGGTTACCCTGCCTGACGGCACGGTGGTGGCCGCCGACGACGGGCCGCGGCCCGGCACCACGATTGAGAAGGTGGCCGCACTGAAGCCATCGTTCCGGCCGGACGGGACGGTGACGGCGGGTAACTGCTGCCCGCTCAACGACGGCGCGGCCGCCGTGATCGTGATGAGCGATCGCAGGGCGGCGGATCTCGGGATCACGCCGCTGGCCAGGATCGTCTCCACCGGCGTCACTGCCCTGTCGCCGGAGATCATGGGCCTCGGGCCGATCGAGGCGTCCCGGCAGGCACTTCGCAGGGCCGGCATGACGATCGATGACATCGATCTGGTCGAGATCAACGAGGCGTTCGCCGCCCAGGTCATCCCGTCCTATCGCGACCTTGGCATCGACATCAGCAAGCTCAACGTGAACGGCGGCGCGATCGCCGTCGGGCACCCATTCGGGATGACCGGCGCCAGGATCACGTCGACGCTGCTCAACAGCTTGCAGTTCCACGACAAGACCATCGGCCTGGAGACCATGTGCGTGGGCGGCGGCCAGGGGATGGCGATGATCTTCGAGCGCATCTCCTGACCTCTCGCGTCCGGCGTCCTTGATGCTGCATGTTCGGGATGTTCGGGCGGAGGGCGCGGTTTGTCTGGGACACGTCCTAGACATGTCCCAGACATAACGGAGGGGTTACGTCTAGGTCTTGCCAGCGGCGCTCGGGTAGTGCAGGCTCGACTCATGAACTCATGAGCTCGCCGGCCCGGAGGTGCCCCTTGTCCATGATCCACTCCCCGGAGACGCACAAGAACCTGCTTGCCCGCATCCCGCGGGTCACCGGTAGCGATCTCAGAGAGTGGTTCAGCCGCCTGGAATCGGGTCCGTCCTTCATGCGGTGCGGCGAATGGGCGACGTGGCTGGCGGACGAGCATGACCTGCCCCATGCCTACGCCGCTGCCATCGTGCACGAGTACGAGGTACGGCGCCGGACTCGCCTGAACAGCGCCTGACCGGCCGGCATGGAACTGGAGCGAGCCCGCGAGTTCATGCGTGCCAGCCATCGGGCCGTGCTCGCCACGACCCGGTCGGACGGGCGGCCGCAGTTGTCGCCCGTCGTCGTCGGAGTGGGCGATGATGGCCGTGCCCTCATCAGCACGCGCGAGACCGCGATGAAGACCAAGAACCTGGAGCGCGACCCGCGCGCCTCGTTGTGCATCATGAACGACGGGTTCTACGGGCAGTGGATCCAGGCGGAAGGGACCGCGGAGATACTGCGCCTACCTGGCGCCATGGACGTGCTTGTTGACTACTACCGGCGGATCTCCGGTGAGCACCCTGACTGGGACGAGTACAAGGAAGCCATGCGCCGGGAGCGACGGGTGATAGTCGCCATCACCCTCACCAAGGCGGGACCCGACGCCAGCGGGTAGCAATGACGCTTGCCGAGGGACCAAAGGGGACCGCGTGACGTCGGTGACGTCGGTGCATACCGCGTTGTGGGGCTGGGTTTCGGGTAAAGCGGCGAGGCCGGCGAGCGATCTAGCACATGCCGCGGCCAGCACGCGGCTCGCAGCTCAATCCATCTGGGAAACCTGTTGCATCGCCTGCACGGCCCGAATGACCCAGGCCCGACTAGCGAATCACAAATTATGGTTCGCCAAAGCCCTTCAGCCCAATGTGGGCCTGCCAAACACGGTGCACCAAACTTCTGACTCGCGCTCCCATGTGAAGTGAGGCCGACGGTCTCAGGCCGGCCGCGCAGACCCTCGCAAGATCGCGCCGCCAGGTCAGGTGGTCCGCCTCGCGGCTTCCACCTACCCCATCTAGCTGCGACGATACGATTCAGTCTAGAGGTTTTAAGACGTGCACGCGCACACGATTTCCGGGTAGGCTCCCGCCGTACCCCCGGTCGGGCTCGAACCGACACTGCCGACCCTTTTAGGGGGTTCGCCTCTTCCTTTGGGCTACGGGGGCGCGAAAATCGTACCCCATGGTGCGCCCATATTTCGAGGATTCCCTAGGAACGGATCATCTTGCCATTATCGGAGATGATCCGCCACATTCGGTGATCTGCTAGGCGTTCGCGCAAGTGCAACGGCAAGTGCATCAGCAAGTGCATCGAATCGGTGTATTGTTACGTGAAGTACACGGCCGATTACGTTATCCGTCACCGAGGGCCGGGGCTCGTTAGGGCAGGTTCGCGTGCCGACGGGCGCGCTCGAACACCGCGTCGAGCATCTCGGGGGTGACTCGCCCCGTGAACGTGTTCTGCTGGCTGGGGTGATAGCAGCCGAGCACCAGCAGCCCAGCGAGCTCCACCGCAACGCCATGACCGAAGGCGGGCCTGGGCGAAGGCACGCCAAAGCCGCCGCGGCTCAGCTCGCGCCAGACCGCCTGCCAGGCAAAATAGCCAAGGCACACGATGACGGCCACGCTGGGGTACACCAGGGCGAACTCGGCCGCCAGCCACGGCTCGCACGTGTCCCGCTCGGCCACGGACGGCTTGTTCTCGGGTGGGGCGCACCGGACCGCGGCCAGCATCCTGGCCCCGAGCAGGCGTTGCTCGTCCCCCGCTGAAGTGCTAGCCGGCTGCGCCGCGAGACCGCATCGCCACAGTGACTCGAATAGCACGTCGCCGCTGCGGTCACCGGTGAAGATCCGACCGGTACGGTTTCCGCCATGCGCCGCCGGCGCGAGCCCGACGATCAGCACTCTCGGCTGGTCTGCCCCCCAGCCGGGCACCGGCCGGCCCCAGTAGCGCTGATCGGCGAACGAGCGGCGCCGGGTCGCCGCGACCTCCTCCCGCCAGGCCACCAGCCGCGGGCAGGCCCGGCATACCGACTGCCTGGCGGTGAGCTCGGCTAGCGACCCGGCCGCCCTGGCCAGCGTGCGGACCTCGGCGGCGTCCCTGGCCACGGGGGTGGTCGCCGTGGCCTGATCGCCCGGCCACCCCGAACCCGGCTGAACCGGGCCATCGGCACCCTGGACAGAATCCGTCATGTTGATCAGGTGGCCTGTCCAGCTTGGCGCAGCCCGGACTGGTGGTCGGTCGCCATCGACCAGGCGATGCCGTCCAGGATGTCGTGCTCGCTGGCGATCACCTCGGCGAAGCCGAACGTGGTCATTATCCGGTCCAAGATCAGCGCCCCGGCGCCGATCACATCCACTCGGCCTGGGTGAATGGTGCCAATCCTGGACCGCTCAGCGTGCGACTGGCTGAGCAGGCTGACAGTTACCTCGTGCACGCGGTCCGCTGAGATGCGCGCGTGGTGCACGCGCAGCGGATCATATGCGGGCAGATCGAGCGCGACGGCCGTCAGCGTGGTAACCGAGCCGGCCAGCCCGACCAGGGTGTGAGCGCTGGTCACTGGCATGGTCGAGCTGATCATGGCGAGGGCGGCGTCGACGTCCGCCGTGGCCGCGGCGATCTGCTGCGCGGTCGGCGGGTCAGCATGCAGGTGCCGTTCGGTGAGCCGCACGCAGCCGATGTTCACGGACGTGACATCAAGCCCGGCAGGTTGCTCGAGCACGAACTCGGTCGAGCCGCCGCCGATGTCGGTGACGAGGAACGGCGGCTCCGGGTGCCCCGAGCCCGGGGTGAACTCGGCCGTCGCTCCAGAGAAGGACAGCCGGGCCTCCTCGGCGCCGGTGACGACCTCCGGGTCCACGCCAAGGATCCTGCGTACGCCCGCAGCGAACTCGCCAGCATTCGACGCGTCCCTGGTCGCGCTCGTCGCCACCAGCCGGGTCGCCGAGGCACCGAAGCCGCCGATGGTCGCGGCGTACTCCTCGAGCATCGCGAATGTTCGTGCCAGGGCATCGGACGCTAGCCGCCCGGTCGCATCGACTCCCTGCCCCAGCCTGACGATCTCCATCCGGCGGTGCAACTCGCTGAGCTCGCCCTTGGCCGGGTCGATGTCGGCTATCAGCAGTCGAAGCGAGTTGGTCCCGCAGTCAATCGCCGCGACCCGTCGTGGGCCAGGTTCGACCATATTGCTCTTCTTCCCGCTCGCCTCCGGGCGCCTTTGAGGCGCCGTCTGGACTTGTCGCTCGTACCTCGCTCCGGCGTCCAGGCGGCGCCGGCGCCCTGCGGCTCGCTCGCGCTCGGCTCGCCTTTGGCTCGCTCGCGCAGGCATCTCACCTCCGGGGCGCCCTTAGGGGTCGACGCAGGGGCCGGCGCGCCACCACTGTTCCATGGCCAGTATGGCCTCGTGGCCAAGTGGGTTGACCCCTGGCACCGCGAGCTCGTGAGCGACCAGGGCGTGCAGGCACTTGACTCGGTCCGGCATGCCACCGGCGGTCTGAGTTCCCGGCGGCAACGGCTGCACGCCGTCCGCCACGGCGGCGTGGGCTCGCCTCGCCTCGTAGTCACGATGCGCGGCCAGGTAGGCGTCACGCAGCGCGGGATCGTCAGCCAGGCGGCTGGCCATGTCGCGCATCAGGCCTGCGGCCTCCAGGCCGCTCACCGCCGCGCGGGCGCGGACGCAGGTCAGGTAGTACAGCGTCGGAAATGGCGTCCCGTCGGCCAGGCGTGGCGCCGTCGCCACGACATCGGGCAGCCCGCACGGACACCGATGAGCCACGGCCCGCATGCTCCGCGGTGGCCGTCCTAGCTGCGCTGTGACCGCGGTGACATCGCGGGGGTCGATCATGCTGGCGATGCCCGGCCCGCCGGCACAAGGCGCGGGGTAGCCAGGCGCGTGCTGGCCGGGCGCGAGGCGGGCGCTTGTCGATGGGCCGGGTGTCGGCTCGCCGAGCGCGCACCGT
>JASIBM010000518.1 GCA_030045175.1 Streptosporangiaceae bacterium
CTCTGCCTGACTGAGCTACTCCGCCCTGGCGGGCCAACGCCCGTGCCACACCATCGCGCCGGGGGTGCCCGCTAGCCCGGCTAAAACCGGGCCAGCATAGCTTACAGCGAATCACGGCCGTGAGCCCAACCGGGCGCACCCGGCCACCTCCTCGCCCAGCAACTCAACAGCCTCATGCGACTCAGGCATCACACACGTCACTAGACTCCGCGCGACCCTACAGCAACGGGGGGCCCTTGCTGCTGCTGTAGGAACAGCAAGGGCCCCACGCTGTCGTTCGGCCTCCCGCGGATCCCGCCGAGACGGCGTCAGCCGGCGCTGGACACGGCCACGCTCCTGACCACCTGGAGCTCGGCCGGGCTGCCGGAGCCCGCGGTGAACGCCAGCCGGACCGTGGGTGTCAGCTTGGGCTCGGCCGCCTGCAGGATGACCACGCCATTTAGCCGGATGGTCACCACAAGGCCAAGCGATCCAGCCCGGATGACCGTCAGGGAAACCGTGTTCGTGCCACTGGTCAACAGGTCGATGGCCTTGGACGTGGTCGCGAATTCCAGGCCCCCGGTGGGCTGCGTCTTGACCGTCATGGCGATGAAGGTCGGCGGGTCGAGTGACCCTTCCTGGTTCGCGATGCCAAGCGCCACGCCGACCCCTGGCACTCCCACCTTGTTCGTGCCAAGGCCGAGCCACAGGCCGGAGCCGCCCAGCCAGCTTGTCCCTGCGGCGGCCGGGTTCAGCATCGCGAACGTCAGGCCGTCGCCACCAGAACCGGTGAACTGGGTGTTGAAGGTGACCTTCAGCCCGACGGTCTTCAGCGGGGTGGAGTAGATGACCGAGCCGGCCTCGTTGGCCGCCAGCCCGGAGGTCAGCGCGACGTCCGAGCCTGCCATGCCCGCGGCGCCGTTGAACGACCAGCCGCCGCCTGGACCTGGTACCCGCTGCCCGCCCGCCGTGATGGCGAAGCCGGACACGATGTGCCTGTCGGTCTGGGCGCTGGTGGCGCCGGTGAACGCCAGGCGCACCTGCGGCGCCAGCGCCACCTTCTTGGACAGGTACGTGGTGCCGTCCACGGTCACGGTGATCGTGCCGCCGGACACGCTGACGCCGACCACGTGCGTACCTGAGCGCAGGTCGGGCACCTTGGTGGAGGTCGCGACGAACTTCAGCTTCCCTGTTCTGGCGCTCGTCGCGATGCCGACGAAGTTGGCCGACGGATAGCCGGCGCCATCCTTGGCGGTGTCCAGCGTCACGGCCACGCCCGGCAGCCCGCCGAAGCCGAGCTGGCCGGCCGGCTGGCCGAGCGCGCTCGGCTTGGTCTGCGCGCTCAGCAGCGCGAACGTCAGGCCGTCCGCGCCCGAGCCACCGCCGATGCTGGTCGTGAACGTCGCCTTGAGCCCGTTGCTCGGCACCGGGACCGAGTAGACCGCCGACCCGGCCTGATCGGCGGCGAGCTGGGTCAGGCTCAGGCTCCTGCCGGTCATCTGCGCGCTGCCGTTGAACATCCAGCCGCCGCCGGGCGGCGGCGCGGTGATGGTGCCAGCAGGCGGCGCGATGCCCTGGCCGCTCACCGGCACGGTGAGCACGTGCGTGCCCTTCACGTCATGCCAGGTCAGCACGTAGTCACCGGAGGCCGGGCCGAGGCCGGCCGGGGTGAAGGTGATCGGGATCTGCACGTCTTGACCAGGGCCGACCGACAGCCCGTCGGCGACCGGGTCAGGCACGCCGAACGGGATCTGCGGCTGCGCCGTCGCCGTGACCGTGGCCAGCAGGTTGCCCGTGTTGGCGACGTCGATCGTGCCGGTGACCTGCTGGCCCAGGTGCACCGAGCCGAACCTGATCGCGGCGGGCACCGGGGTCAGCGCGGACTTGTCGACCGCGCTGGTGCCGCTCAGCGCGACGGTGGTGCCTGGCAGCGTGAGCGTGGCATGGTCGTTCTCGGTGCCCGATGTCGGGCTGTAGGTGAGCGTCAGCGTGACCGACTGGCCCGGCTGTACCTGCCCGGATGGCAGGCCAG
Source organism: Streptosporangiaceae bacterium (assembly GCA_030045175.1). Lineage (GTDB taxonomy): Bacteria > Actinomycetota > Actinomycetes > Streptosporangiales > Streptosporangiaceae > Chersky-822. The sequence goes on from JASIBM010000518.1 coordinate 2,012, forward strand.
AGACCCCGAAGGGCGCGCTCAGGCCGGTCGCGGTCAGCGTCTGCGCACCCGGCTCCGCGTTGGTCACGACCACCTGCCGCCGCGCCGTCGTCCCGGCGGGCACGCTGGTGAAGCCCACCGAGGAGCTTGACGCGAAGAAGCCGCTCTGCTCGCCGAAACCGGACAGGCCGACGCTGAACACGGGGTAGCTGGACGAACCTATGCCGAACATCAGCGCGCCGCTGGCCGCGCCCGGCTTCGCTGGGTCGAACGTGACCCCCTCGGCGGTCAGCGAGTCACCCGGATGCAAGGTGAGCGGGAATGTCGCCGGCCCGGCCGAGCCACCGTTCGGGGTGTACTCAAAGGGCCCAGCCACCTGGAAAGGACCACTCGCAGTGGGGTGCGCGCTGATGATCACGTTGCCTGAGGACTGGGTGTTCTGCACGGTCACCTGGGTGGCCGACGAGGAGGACCCGACCGGCACGTAGCCGAACGACGGCGGCGCAGCGCCGCCGAGCGGCACATTGCCGAAGCCGTAGACCACGCCGCAGTAGTCGCCAGACGGCACGCTCGGGCAGTTGGTCCCGTCGCTCGGCACGCCCCTGCTGCTGATGTAAACCCGGCCGCTGTCGGTGGCCTCGACGGTGAACTTGCCCGCGCCCTGGAGCACCGGGGACGTCCAGAGCGGCGAGACCGTGCACGGCGTCGATGCCGAGCACGAGCCGCTGGACGGCGGCGGTGGCACGGCCGGGTACGCCTGGACCTGCTCGGTCGCCCCGGCCGAGTCGAGCACGTTGGTGACCCACACCACCGCAGAGGCCGGGTTGGTGCCGTCCGAGGTCACCACCGACGATCCCGAGCCGTAGTGGAAGATGCTCGCGCTGTTCGCGACGTCGGCGAGCTCAGGCGTGACGCCGCCGGTACCGCCGAGGGTCGCCTTGAAGTACCGCAGGTAGTCGCTGGCGCCGTCGTAGTAGACGTAGTCCTGTGCCGCGGCGACGTTGCCAGGGGTCAGCACCGGGGTATTGGCGAACACGGACGGGTGGCCCCACTCGCCAGCCAGCGTCGGGTCGTTGTCACTGACCACGTCGTTGGTCCCGTGCGGTCCCTGGTCATGGCCACCGAGGTTGTCTCTGTTCAGTATGAACAGGCCGTCGTACTTGCCCCCCTGCACCAGCAGATCCGGCAGCTTGGCGGTGCCGAAGGGCAGCCCGACCGGGTTACTCGAGCCGACGTCGCCGTCAATGGCGTTCAGGTAATTCGCGTTAGACGGGCTGAAGAAGTCCTTGGTGACCAGCGAACCGTTCGGCTGAACGCCTAGCTGCACCACGGACTCGGTCAGCCCGAGCGGCGGCTTGTCACCGGGGCCTGGCGGCGGGGCGGCGTAACCGTTGCCGGTGGCGAGGAAGATCCGGCCAGGGCCGTCGGACATCAGCCCGCCGCCCGCCATCCAGATGCCGGCCATCTCGCCGGTTATCCCCGCCTCGTCGGTCCACATGGTCTGGGTCCGCTTGGCGATGTTCACGCCGACCACGTAGCCGACATACGGCGTGAAGGCGCACATCGAGCCGAACGCCGCGTACACCGAGCCGCCGAGCAGCAGCAGCGCGGGCCGCTGCAACTGGGCGAACGCGGTGAACTGGCGCGACGGGTCGTTCGTCGGCGCGCCACGGAGCATTACCGGCCACCCAGCGTGCTCGGCGCCGGTCTGGGCGTTGAGCGCGTGCAGGTAGTACTCGGGTGACTCCGCGGTGTGGCCAGCCGGTACCTCCTTGGACCACAGGTAGACGTCGCCGGTCGCCGGGTCGTAGACCGGCGTGCCTGTCACCCCGATGTTCGGCTCCAGGTCGACGCAGCTCACCGCGGAGGACGGCCACGGGGTGCCAGGTGACTTCGGGTTCACCAGCCCGGGCAGGTACTTCTGCCACCTGATCGCGCCGGTCAGGGCGTCGAGGCCGTAGACCCAGTCGTTCTCTGTCGCCACGATCACCGTCTGCCCCACGACCAGCGGCTGCCCGTACATCTCCCCGTTCACCTGGGTGGCGAACAACTCGCCGAGGCCGGTGTCCTGCAGCGAACTTGGCGTGAGCGCCCCGGTCGTCTCGGCCTGGTCCCAGCCGTCGCGCAGGTTGTTCGCCGCCTGGGTGACCTCGTCGGCCCGCGACCCGCTCGCAAGCAGCGCGCCGGTGACGCACGATGCGCCGAGCACGACCGCGACGACCAGCCGGGTGAGACGCTCGCGGCCGGTGCGGCCGGCTAGCGAGGGCCAGGTCCTTGTGCGCATCATCAGATCCCGCCGTTCCGGCTACAGGGGCCCATCGGTTCGCTCCAACGGGGCAAAATGGACCCGGCAATGATGGCACGGCCAGGTCGGCCTCGCACCAGACTCAGGTAACACTTAGCTCTCGGCGCGCCTCGCGCGAACCTTCTCGCCGTCGGGGTCGAACGGCGGCCGCAACGACACGCTCGCGCCGAAGATCTCGCCGCCCACGTTGAGCTCGTAGCGGCCAGAACGCAGGTAGCCGGGCGTCACCGCGTCGCCACCCGGGTGCCTGACGTACGCGAGGCCAACCGCCGAGCCGATCGTGGCCCCCCATGCGGCCGACGTCACAAGCCCGGCGGCCACGCCGTCGCGCAGCAGCAACTCCCCGCCCCACATCATCACGTCCGGGTCGTCGAGCACCACGGACACCAGCCGCTGCGCCGGGCCTGCCGCCCTGGCCCGCTCCACCGCGGCGCGGCCGAGAAACCCGATCTCGGTCTTCAGCTTGCAGGCGAACGTCAGCCCGGCTTCGACCGGGTTGTAATCCGGGGTCAGCTCCCGGCCGAACGCGCGGTACCCCTTCTCGAGCCGCAGCGACTCGATCGCGTAGTAACCGGCGTTGACCACGCCGAGGTCGGCCCCGGCAGCCATCAGGTCCCGATACACCCCAACTGCGAATTCAGCAGGAACATAAAGCTCCCACCCAAGCTCGCCCACGTAGGTCAGCCTGGTAGCCCGGACGGTCGCATAGCCGAGGTCGATCGGCTTGCTCTCGGCGAACCCGAACGCCTCGTCGCTCAGGTCCGCGCCGGTCAGCCGGCCGAGCAACGCCCTCGACCTCGGTCCCATCACGCCGTAGACCGCGTAAGCGGACGTGACGTCGGTGACAGACACCCCGCCGTCAGGCAGCCGCCTGCGGATGTGGTCCAGGTCGCGCTCGGTCGACGCCGCGCTGCTGATCAGCAAGAACTCCTCGGCGCCCAGCCTGGTGACCGTGATGTCGGCCTCGTAGGTGCCGCGCGCGTTCAGCATCGGCGTGTAGACGGCGCGGCCCGGTGGCACGTCCACGTCGTTGGCGCACAGCCATTGCAGGGCGCTCGCCGCCCGCAACCCGGTGACCAGGTACTTGGAGAACGAGGTCTGGTCGAACACGGCCACCGCCTGCCTGGTCGCCTGCTGCTCGGCGCACGACCACGCCAGCCAGCCCGGCTTGCCCCAGGAGTACTCGATCACGGCTGGCTCGCCTGGCGGGGCGAAGACGTTGGCCCGTTCCCAGCCCATCCTCGACCCGAAGCAGGCGCCGGCCTCGCGCAGCTGATCATGCGCTGGCGAGCACCGGAACGGCCGCGCGGTCTCCAGCTCGCGGTTGGGCCACGGCAGCGCGTAGTGCAGGCCGAGCACCTCGCCCACCCGGTCGCGCAGCCAGCGGTTGTTCCCATGGAACGCGGCGAACCGCCTGATGTCGGCGACCGTCAGGTCGGTGCCTGGATCGCCGTCGGCGATCCAGTCGGCGAGCGCCTTGCCCGCGCCGCCAGCCGAGGCGATGCCGACCGAGTTGAACCCGGCGGCGACGAAGAAATTCCGCAGCTCGGGGGCCTCGCCGATGATGAACTGATTGTCAGGCGTGAAGCTCTCAGGCCCGTTGTACAGCTTCTTCATGCCGGTGCGCGCGAGAGCGGGGATCCTGGTGATCGCGTTCTCCATCAAGATCGCGAAGTGCTCCCAGTCCTCGTCGAGCAGCTGGAACTCGAACGGGTAGGGCAGCCGGTCGGGCGCCAGCCACGGCTTGGCGTCCGGCTCGAACCCGCCAACGAGCAGGCCGCCGACCTCCTCCTTGACGTAGGTGTAGCCGTCCGGGTCGCGCAGCACGGGCAGCTGCGGGTGCACGCCGTCGACCTGGTCGGTGACCACGTAGAAGTGCTCCGCCGAGTGCAGCGGCACGGTGACGCCGCACATCGCGCCGATCTGCTTGGCCCACTGACCCGCGCAGTTGACCACGATCTCGGCCTCGACGTCGCCCTGATCGGTGCGCACCCCGGTCACCACCCGGCCTGGCTTAGCGCCGGCGCCTTCAAGCACCGCGATGCCGGTCACCCTGGTCCGCTCCCTGATCGTCGCGCCGCGCATGCGAGCGCCCCTGGCCAGCGCGGCGGTCAGGTCGACCGGGTTCGCCCGGCCGTCGCCTGGCAGCCAGAGCGCGCCGGCCAGGTCGGAGGTGTCCATGATCGGGTAGAGCCCGGCCGCGCGCCGCGGGCTGATCAGCTCGCACTCCAGGCCGAACGCCTCGGCGGTCGCGGCCGTGCGGCGCAGCGCCATCATCCGGTCAGCCGTCCTGGCAACGGTGACGCCGCCGCAGCGGCGGAACCCGGCCGACAGGCCGGTCTCGGCCTCGAGCCGGTCGTACAGCCGGGTGGAGTACTGCACCAGCCTGGTGCCGCTCTCTGACGCGCGAAGCTGGCCGACCAGCCCGGCCGCGTGCCACGTGGTGCCGCAGGAGAGCTGGCCCTGGTCGAGCAGCAGCACGTCGGTGAAGCCGCGCTCGGTCAGGTGATAGGCGACGCTGGCGCCGATCACGCCGCCGCCGATGATCACCACCTGCGCTCTGGCCGGCAGGTCGGCTCGATCGCGCGTGCCTGGCTGCTCAGTCATCCCGCTGCGCCTCGTCGAGCAGCCGGGCGAACCCACGCCCGGTGAACCCGGCGACCGCGCCGTCGAACCGCTCCGTCGCCCAGGACCAGAAGTCGAAGTCGATGGGGCTGACCGCGGCCTGGATGGCCCCCCACAGCGTCCATCCGTACTTGCCCGCCAGGCCAAGCAGCATGGCCCTGGCGATCTTGTGCCGCAGCGGGCGCCCGTAGTACTCGGTCACCAGGCTGGCCAGCGCGGCATCGGGCAGCTTGCACTCGGCCCAGATGTTGCCGAGCTCGAAGCACGGGTCGTTGTTCCCTGAGTACTCGTAGTCGATCAGCCAGATGCGCTCGCCGTCGTCGATGAAGTTGGCGGCCAGCAGGTCGTTGTTGCAGGGCACCGTGCCCTCGGCGCGGACCGCGAGCGCGGCTGCCGCCGCGTCGAACGCGCCCGTCAGCTCGTCATAGCCGGCCGGGATGGCGATGCCGCGCTCGGCGACCACGCCGCGGTATGAGCGCTGGATCGAGAACATGTCGAAGTCCCCGTCGAACCGCTCTGCCCCGTGCAGTCGCTGGCAGGCGCGCGCGATCTGCGCCAGCCTGGCGGGCTCGGCCACGTCGGCGTTGGTCAGCGTCTGGCCGGGCAGGTACGCGAGCACGAGCACGCCGAGCGCCGGCAGGTACTCGATCACTGGCGCGCCGATGCCGACCGCCGCGGCGCGCACCGAGTTGCGGTACTCGTGCTCCCTGTTGATCGCGAGCAGCTCCGAGCCTGTCGAAGCGACCCTGGCTACGTAGCTACCGTTCGGGGTGGTGATCTTGAAGTTCCTGTTGGTCAGCCCCCCGGGCAGCTCGGCCACCTCTCGCGGCCGGCCCCTCAGGCTCGGCACCTGATCGAAAAGCGCCGCCAGCGTCGCGTCTTGCGTTCCCGGCCCCATGCCGCACCCTCCCCTCCCCGCCCTTCCCCGCCGCTCAGCCCTCCCTGGCCGCCGCCCTTCCCCGCCGCTCAGCCCTTCCCGGCCGCTCAGCCTTTCCCCCGCTCAGCGAAGCGTAGACACTTGCCGACAAAAGGTCTAGATCTATGGGAAAGTCTGTCTAGAGATTTATCGAAATATCATAGTCTGGGATACCTGTGTTAAGATTGGGTCTGGACACTTACCTGCCGCGCCTCTACGCTATCCCCCCAAACTGTGCTAAGTCTCGGTGGAGGGCACATGAGCGCGACCACGGAACAGACTGGGCCGGACCGGGATAGTCAGGACCTGGCCAGCTTCGGGTACAAGCAAGAGCTGAAGCGCGGGCTAGGCACGTTTAGCTCCTTCGCCGTCGCCTTCAGCTACATCTCGCCGTCAACCGGCATCTTCACGCTGTACTTCCTCGGGCTGGCCACCATGGGCGGCGCCTTCATCTGGACCTGGCCAGTGGTCGCCCTTGGCCAGTTCATCATCGCGCTTAACTTCGCCGAGGTCTCGAGCCACTACCCGATCGCCGGCTCGGTGTTCCAGTGGACCAAGTACCTCGCGAACCGGACCTACGCGTGGTTCAGCGGCTGGATCTACCTGTTCGCCGGGATCCTGACAGTCACGGCGGTCGTGGCGACGATTCCGCTTGCGCTCATCCCGGCGATCAACGGGCTGCCGACGCTCTTCGGCCAGGCGGCGTGGAGCCTCAGCGGGAGCCTGCACGAGCAGCTTGTGGTCGCGGTGATCGTGCTCGTCGTGATCACGGTGCTGAACATCTACGGCGTGCGGCTCGTCGCCATCGTCAACAACACCGGGGTGATCTTCGAGATACTCGGCATGTTCGTGTTCGCGCTCGTGCTCGCGTTGTTCCACAACCACCAGGGCGTGCACGTGATCACCAACACGGCCGGCATCCACGTCGGGACGACCACGTTCCTCGGGGCCATGTTCATGTCCTTGTTCGTGATCTACGGCTTTGACACCGCGTCGACGCTCGCCGAGGAGACCCGCGACCCGCGCCGGGCCGCGCCCAAGGCGGTGCTGTTCTCGATCGTCGGAGCGTTCGTCATCGGCGGGATGTTCCTGCTCGGCACCCTCATGGCCATCCCGAACAAGGGCACGGTCCTGGCGTCTGGCTGCCACGGAGCCATCCCGGCTTGCCAGCACACGCTCGGCGCGGCCGTGACCGCCGCCCAGGCTGCGGCTTACGGCCCGGTGCAGATCATCCAGTCCAATTTCTCGCCCGCGCTCGCGACGGTCTACCTGCTCGTCGTGTCCGCCGCGATCTTCGTGTGCTGCCTGTCGATCATGGCCGCGACGATCAGGCTCGGCTTCGGCATGGCGCGGGACAACCAGCTGCCGTTCTCCGGGCCGCTGTCCAAGGTATCGCCGAGCCTGCACACCCCGATCTGGACCTGCGTCACGATCGCGGTGCTTTCCGCCGTTCCCTTCATCGAGTACTCAGGCGCGGGAACCATCGCCGTCGCGGCCACCGCGATGATCTACCTCAGCTACTTCGTCGGCAACCTCGCGATCCTGCTGGCCAGGCTGAAGGGCTGGCCAAAGACGGCTGCCCCGTTCAAGCTCGGTCGCTGGGGCGTGGCGGTCAACGTCCTCGGCCTGCTCTACGGCGGCGCCATGCTGATCAACTTCGCCTGGCCGCCGGCCGCCCACGCGACCAGCGGGCCACGGCTGGTCAGCAACCCGCGGCCCAATCAGAGCGGTGGCTTGCTCAATTTCCATGTCGGATTCCTTAACGGGATCCCGATCTTGTGGACGGTATTCGTCTTCATCGCGCTGATCGGCACGATCTACTACCTGGTCGCGGGGCGAAGGAAGACGTTCGCGCCGGTCGTCACCCCGGCCGGGGACGACGCGCCGCTATCGGCCTGATCCGGCGCCGGCCTGGATGCCGGCGAAGCGGGGAGGGCAGGGCGGCGCGCTGCGCCGCCCTGCCCTCGCGGGGGTTCTGGGCCACCGGGGTCCGGCGTGGCCCCGGCTGGCACTGTGTCCCCCCAGGTCACTACCGCGGGCACGGCAGCCTTCCCGGCAACTGACGCTTTTCCCGGCAACTGCCGCTTTCCCGGCACCTGGCAGCTTGCCGGGTCGGGACACGAGATAATGGACGTGCGATCGTGCCAGGTCAGTGCCCGCATTCCCGGCATCACCGGGGTCCTGGGGGTCGCCCCTCCCGGGCCAGCACAACCGGGGGGTCCTAGGGGTCACCCTCCCGGGCCAGCACCACCCGGGGGGTCCTGGGGGTTCGCCCCCGGGCCAGTACAGCGTGGCGGAAGGGATATCAATGACAACTGAGCCCACGCTGCCACCGCCCGCCAACATGGCCGGCTCGGATCTGCCGCGGCCAAGGCGGGCCGCCGGTCACCGCGCACCCCAGCCGGCCGAACCGACGGCGGCGGCCGAGCACGAGCAGCGGTCAGAGCAGGACGAGGGCCCGGACATCCCGTTGCTTGAGGCCGGCCCGCGGACAGGCACGAAGTGGCACCCCAGGCTCCCCGGCCGCAAGCCCCCGAAGATCGTCAGGGGCCCCGGCGTGACCGTGCACGGCCAGATCGAGGACTGGCTCGCCGACGCGATCGCGGCAGGCAGGCTCGCGCCTGGTGACCGGCTGCCCACCGAGCAGCACCTCGCCGCCTGGCTGGGGGTCAGCCGGATGACGCTGCGGCACGCGCTCAGCGAACTGGCCAAGCGGGGACTCGTCACCAGGACGGTGGGCCGCAGCGGCGGCACGTTCGTCGCCGAGCCCAAGCTCGAGCAGGACCTGACCGTGCTCGCCGGGTTCTCCGAGCGGCTGCGCATGCACGGCCTGGTCGCAGGCGCACGGGTGCTCGCCGCCGCCGAGATCCCCGCCAGCCCGACCGCGTCGGCCGCGCTCGAGATCGAGGTCGGAGATCCGGTCTACGAGGTGCGGCGGCTCCGGCTGGCCGGCGGCGAGCCGATCCTGATCGAGCACTCGCTGTTCCCCGCGCAGCACTGCCCGGGGCTGCTCGGCTACCGGCTCGACGGGTCGCTCTACGAGCTGCTTGAGGAGCGGTTCGGCCTGCGGCCGCATCGGGCCAAGGAGAGCCTGGAGCCTGTCACCGCCGGCGTCCGCGAGGCCGAGGCCCTCGGCGTGCCTGAGGGCGCGCCGCTGATGCTGGTCGAGCGCACCGCGTACTCGAGCACGGGACTGCCGCTTGAGTTCGCCCGCGACCTGTTCCGCGGGGATCGCACCAAGGTCGTGGTCTGGACCAGCGAGCTGGCCGGCGAGCTCTGACACCTGCGAACCGCCGCATGGACGGATGCCGCCGCGGTAAGCGGCCTCGAAGTACCGCCGCATGTCAGCTCGTGACTCCACGAGCCCATGGCTCGCCTCCTTGCTCGCCTCATTGCCCGGCCCGTCCGGGGGACTGAAAACGAGGTCAACCGGCGGGTAACGCCGAGCGTCTCAATGTGACCGGAACCGCGACGCTGAGGAAGCAAGCCGACCCGCTCACCCGCTCCGGTGACGCAATCCAGGACCGCTACAGAAACGGATGTGACGACGATGCCCGCAGCGAGGCGGATCACGATCCACGGCTCACTAGTCGCGGCGGCGGTGATCGGCCTGGCGTCGATCGCCGGCGCCTGCCTCGCCAGGACCGACGGCCTCGCCGCGGTCGCCGAGTCGGGCAGCCCGCCGCCCGTTCAGGCCGCGCTCGCCGCCGTGTCCTGCCCGGCCGCCAGGCTCTGCCTGGCCGTGGGCAGTTCCCAGCCGCTCAACGGCCTGAACTCGCCGTTCAGCCAGGTTTGGAACGGCGTGACGTGGCGCACGCTGGTCACCCCAGAGCGCCAGCCAGACTCATCCCTGGCCGGCGTGTCATGCGCGAGCGCGACCCGGTGCCTGGCCGTCGGGAACGACGAGCACACCGGCATCCCGTTTGGCGACAGCTGGAACGGCACGGCGTGGCGGACATTGCCCGCGTTCAAGCTCCCGACCCACGCGACCTTGACCGGCGTCGCCTGCCCGACCGCGGGGACGTGCATCACGGTCGGCACCGGCCGTACCTCGTTCGCCGCGCTCGGCGCGCTCGCCGAGTCCTGGAACGGCACCGCCTGGACCCGGCTCGCGACCGTCGACCCGCCGGGCGCCACGTCGAGCAGCTTCGCCGCCATCTCCTGCGCCGCCGCGACAAGCTGCCTGGCGGTGGGCCAGTACTACACAGGCACCGGCGCCAGCCGGACCGCCCACGCGCTCGCCGAATCGTCGCGCGACGGCGTGTGGTCGCTGCAGCCGGCCCCGGCCGGCCCCGACGGCCTGGCCGGCGTGTCCTGCCCGGCCACTGCGAGGTGCGTGGCCGTCGGTGGCGGCCTTTACGCGGCGACCTGGAACGGCAGCACCTGGACCACGCTCACGGTAGCGAACCCGGGCAGCCCGTACCCTGGCCTGCTCGCGGTCTCCTGCGCCAGCGCGACGAGCTGCATGACGCTCGGCGGGGACAACGACACCGGCATGTACGCGCAGAGCTGGACCGGCGGTCCGAGCCTGACGTTGCTCTCAATTCCCAACCCAGCGCACGCGTCGCGCGGCCTGTCCGCGCTGTCGTGCGCGGGCACGTCGGCCTGCCTGGCCGTCGGAAGCATCGCCACGCTCGGCAATCCGCAGGCGATCCCGCTCGCCGAGGCATGGAACGGCTCGTCCTGGCAGGCAAGGCGGACCGAGCGGGTCGACGGCCTGGCGAGCGTCTCCTGCCTGTCCGCGTCGTCGTGCCTGGCCGTGGGAACCTACGTCAACCCAGCGGACAACAACCAGGCCCAGGCCCAGGCGTGGAACTCCTCGGCGTGGCGGGTGGTGAACCCGCCCGTGCTCGGCGAGCTCACCGATGTCTCGTGTGCTGGCAGGTCCTTCTGCCTGGCTGCCGGCACGACCTTCGCCGGCGCCGCCCTGGTCGAGTTGTGGAACGGCAGCCGCTGGACGCCAGGGGCAAGCCCAGGCGCGCTGGCGCAGGTCTCGTGTGTGTCCCGCTCGTTCTGCATGGCCATCGGGTCACCAGGTACCCAGAGCGCTACCTGGAACGGCGCCGCGTGGCGCACGGGCGCGTCGTTCGTGACAGCTGGCACCACCACAAGAATCGCCGACCTGTCGTGCACGAGCCCGACGTACTGCATGGCCGTCGGCTCCTACACCACCGACGCGCACGGCGAGGTGAACGTACCGCTCGCCGAGGTATGGAACGGCATCCGGTGGAAGTGGCTTCGCGCGCCGGTTACCGGCCAGAACGGCGCCTTCAACGCGGTCTCCTGCGCATCCGGCTCCGGCTGCATGGCGGTCGGTAACTACCAGGACATCAAGAACGCCGGGCACAACATGGCGGCCAGATGGAACGGCTCGGCCTGGCGGGTCTTCAAGCTGCCGGGCGGGTTCGGCTACGGCGCGGGCCTGATCAACGGCGTGAGCGGCCCGACCAGCGTCTCGTGCCCGAGCTTGTCCAGTTGCATGGCCGTAGGTAACTACTACGACGCGGGCAACGGGATCACCTACGACCTGGCCATCGCCTGGAACGGCACGACGTGGCGGCTCACGCCGACGGCACGGCCCGGTGGCGGGCTGGCCGGCGTGTCCTGCCCCGCCCCAGGTAGCTGCGTCGCAGTCGGCCAGGCCGGCACCCGCACCCTCGCCGAGCGCTGGAACGGCGCCACCTGGTCCCCCTTGCGGCCGGCCAACCCCTGACCGGCTACAGCCGGCCGTTCGCCCGCAGCACGCGGAGCGCGTCGACGGTCATGTACCCGCGCCAGTCAAGCTCGGCCGCCTTCGACCACGCGGGCCAGTTGAAGGTCCAGCCGCCGTCGTCGCGCTGGCCAGCGGCGAGATGATCGAGGTGCGCGCTGATCGTTTTTTCTTCGAACAAAGATCGCGCCAGCGATCCAGGCTCCGGGGCGAAATCGAGCGGGGTGTGCACCTCGCCCGTGGCGTCCGGGTCAAGTGTCACCAGGCCGCGTCCGAGCAGCAACGGCCCGTTCCGCTCGAAGGCGGCCCGCGCCCTCGCCCGGTCAGGCACGTACTGCAAGAACCGCAGCACGCCGCGCATGTCGTACGGTCCGGGGTCGGTCAGGTCGTCGATCAGCGACCACATCAGATCGGTCGCCCTGGCCAGCCACCGATGCGCCACGCCTCGCGCGTGCAACGTGCCTGCGATCTGGCCGGTCGAGATCAGCGACGGCCTGCCGTCAGGCTCCGGCGCCCACCACGGCGCCCGCGGCCAGCCCTCGATGGTCCGCGCCACGAAGGCGGCGCCGCCGGCGGCTGGTGCGCTGGCCTCGAGCCAGTCGCAGGCGCCGGCGACGAGCGCGTCGTCCCAGCAATCGGCCTCGTCGAGGATTCGCAGCCCAAGCTCGACCGCCGCGGGCTGGCTGGCCGGATCCCTGCCGTCAGGTTCCAGGGCGTGGCCGAAGCCGCCGTCGGCGTTGCGGTAGGCGGCCACGGCGTCGCGCACCGGTGCCTGATCACCGCCGAGGAACATCCGTTCGAATCGCCGCCACTCAAGCACCCGGGCATTGGCCGCGAGAAACCGGGCGGCGGCGTCGAGGTCTGGCTTAGTCATGGGCCTAAGTCAACCCACCGGGCGGCGCCCTGTCTTGAACGAATCGGCCATCGCGCAGCAGACTGGCTGGGTGACATCGGCCAGCCTGCGCGAGCGAGCCGCAGGCGAGCCGAGCGGGAAAGGGAGCGAGCGGGAAATGAGGCGCTACCGCGAGTGGGCTCCCCCGGCCGCGCTGTCAAGCGGCCTGACCTGCCTGTGGAGCGGCATAACAGGTGCCGGCGCAGCTGTTGAGACCATGGTCTTGCCGGACGGGTGCGTCGACCTGATGTGGCAATCCGATCGCGGCGCCTTCTTCGCCGGCCCTGACACCGGACCCAGTCCCAGCTCGATGCCGCCACGGGTGACCCTGCTCGGCGCGCGCTTTCTGCCAGGCGCGGGCGGTGCGGCACTCGGCATTCCGCTGGCCGAGCTGATCAACCAGCGAGTGGACCTGACCGACCTGCGCCCGGACCTGGCGTCCCGGCTGCCCGCCGGGATCGATCCCGGCCAGGCCGCGGCGATGCTGCTGAAGGTCTGCGCCCAGATGCTGGCGGCCGGCCCGCCGGACCCGCTCGTCGCGGCGGGCAGCCGGCTGCTCGCCGACCCGCGCACCCGGGTCGGCGACCTCGCAGGCTCACTCGGCGTGAGCGACCGCCAGTTGCGACGGCGGTTCGACGTGGCCGTCGGATACGGCCCGAAGACGTTGCAGCGAGTGCTCCGCTTTCGGCGTTTCCTGGCGCGGGTACACGCCGCGCCAGGAAACGCCGATCTCGCGCTGCTCGCCATCGAAGCCGGATACGCCGACCAGTCGCACCTCACCAGGGAGACCGCGGCGCTGTCCGGGCTTACCCCGGGAAAGCTGGCCGCGCTCGCTGGTGGCCCCCGGCTGGACTAGGGCTAGCGCACCCGGTAGAAGGCGGTGGGCACCCAGTCGCCCCCATAGTGAATGAGGCCGACCGGCTGGCCGTAGTCGTGGGCGCCGAACGTCCAGCCCCACTTGCGGAACAGCTCCACGTGCCCAGAACCGTAGAACGCGAGGTCACCCATCCTCGGGTGCCAGATCCTGACCAGCAGCGGGCTGGCCAGCATCTCGTATGTGGTCCTTGGCAGGCGGATACCGGCATGCCGGTAGGCCATCATCACCAGGCCCGAGCAGTCATAGCCAGGACCCGTGCCGCCCCAGACGTATGGGTGCCCGGCCTGAGTCGCAGCCCAGGCGTAGGCGCGCAGCCGCGCGGCTAGCTGGTGCTTGCTCGTGGCAAGCCGGACTGAGACCTGGGTCCGGATGGGAGCCCGCTGAGCTGTCGTCGTGCTGTGCTCGGCGCGCGCGTCGGGCGCCGCGGTGGCGGTCGACGCTACCGACGCGAAGGCCGCGGCGATCCCGGTGGGAACGGCCGCGGCCGCGATGGCGCGCAGTGACCGACGGGCCCGCCCCCGGCGCGCACGCCCCGGTTTGTGTGGCTCCAGTGATGATTGGTCCTGTTTATGGTGTGCTGATCCATGCGGTGCCGACGCCGGGGCCGCTGAGCCGGAACGAGCCGGCGCCCCAAGTGCCGACACAAATGGTGCTGCCATGTTGGGTCCGATCACGCGAAGGACGCGCAAACCCGCGGGGAAAGGCGACGTGCCTGACGCGGCAGGTCTGCGCCTTACATAAGCAATGGCGAGCCTTCCCAAGGCTGATCGCCATAGCTGATGGCACCAGCAAAGAACCAGCAAAGAATTAACCGCCAGTCGCAGTGCCATCATCGCGATTATCGCGATTTCGCGTATGACAACTCGCCTTCGCGCTTGCGCAATTTAGGGCGCCCCCGCCGATCACTTGCCCTGGCCCGGCGCGCCACCGCGGCTCGCGCCGGGCATCCGCCGCCCGGTGCAGGCCACCACGCACCGCCCGGCCCGGTGCAGGCCACCACGCGCCACCCGGCCCGGAGCAGGCCACCGTGCGCCACCCGGCCGATCCCGCACGACGGCAGCCGGGTGAATGTACCCTTCACCCGGCTGAATCGGACCAAAGCGCCATTCATTT
>JASIBM010000519.1 GCA_030045175.1 Streptosporangiaceae bacterium
GGGCTGACCGGGCTTGGCGTGTTCTATGGGTCGGCGCTTACGGAGGTGACAAGCTGCGCCTGCCAGGACGTCTTCATCGTCGGCGGCGCGAACTCGGCCGGTCAGGCCGCCGTGTACTTCGCTGACCACGGTGCGCGCTCTGTCACGCTGCTCGTGCGCGGCGCCTCGCTGGCCGCGTCGATGTCGTACTACCTGATTCAGCAGGTGGAGAGCAAGCCGAAGATCTCAGTGCGCGTTTGCACCGAGGTCGTGCGGGCGCACGGCACCGACCGCCTGGAGGCCCTGACGTTGCGGGACAACAAGACCGGCGCCACCGAGCGGGTCGATGCGCACTGGCTATTCGTGTTCATCGGGGCGGCTCCCCTGACCGGCTGGCTGGACGGGGTCGTGGAGCGCGACGAGCGCGGCTTCATCCTCACCGGGCCCGACCTCGTCACGGGTGGTCAGCAACGGCCGCGGGGCTGGCCGCTTGACCGGCCGCCTTATCACCTGGAGACCAGCGTGCCCGGCGTCTTCGTGGCAGGCGACGTGCGCGCCGAGTCCGCCAAGCGGGTCGCTTCGGCGGTAGGAGAGGGCGCGATGGCAGTCATGCTCGTGCACAGGTACCTGGAGAAGCTATGACCAGTGAGCTCGCGACGCCAGGCATGGGGGAGCATCCCGCCAGCGACGACTCGGTTAGGTGTACCGCGAGCGAGCTGCGGAGCCTGTTCCTGTTCGAAAAGTTGTCAGACGACCAGCTCGAATGGCTATGCCGGGCAGGCCGGGTGCAAGTGTTCGATCCCGGGCTGGTCTACGCGGAGGGCGAGCCCGCCGAGTATTTCTACGTCCTGCTCTCCGGGGCTATCGCGCTGCTGCGCCGCATCGGCGTCGAGGACGTCGAGGTAACGCGGTCCGCCAGCCCAGGGGTGTACAGCGGCGCGTTCCTCGCCTACCTGCGTGACCGGGTGCCGCAGCTGTACAACGGCTCGATGCGAGCGATCGAGCGGTCGAGATTCTTCGTGCTTGACGCGAGCACGTTCGCCGACCAGATGGACGAGTGGTTCCCGATGGCCGTCCACCTGCTCGAGGGGTTGCTCTTCGGAACCAAGAACATTCAGGAAGCCGTCAGCCAGCGCGAGCGCTTGCTGGCGCTCGGCTCGCTCGCGGCGGGACTCACGCACGAGCTCAACAACCCGGCGGCCGCGGCGGTCCGCGCCGCGGCCTCGCTGCGCGAGCAGGTCGCCGGCTTGCGGGGCAAGCTGGCCACCCTCGCCGCCACCCAGCCCGGCGGCGGAGTGCTGGCCGGCCTGCTCAGGCTGGAGAACGAGGTGATCGAGCGAATCGCCAAGGCGCCGCCATTGAGCGCGGTAGAGGAGGCCGACCGCGACGATGCGGTGTCTGGCTGGCTGGACGCCCACGGCATCGCGGACGGCTGGCAGCTAGCGCCCGTCTTCGTCCAGTCGGGCCTGGGCACCGACGACCTTGACCTGATCGCGGCGGCGGTCGCGCAGGCGGCCGCGGAAGCGTCGGCCGCGGGAGCGTCGGCCGGCCCGGCCACCATGGTGCTCGATGATCGGGCCGCGCTAGCCGGAACGCTGCGCTGGCTCGGCTACGCCGCCGAGACCGAGCTGCTGATCAGCGAGATCACCGAGTCGGTCGGCCGGATCTCGTCGCTGGTCGGCGACGTCAGGCAGTACTCTCAGCTCGACCGGGCGCCGTACCAGATCGCTGACGTTCACGAGCTGCTCGACAGCACGCTGGTCATGCTTGCCAGCAAGATCGGGTCAGGCATCGCGGTGGTCAAGGATTATGATCGCGGCCTGCCACGGATCCCGTGCTACCCGGCCGAGCTCAACCAGGTCTGGACCAACGTCATCGACAACGCGGTCTACGCGATGAGCGAGGCGAGTGCTGGCACTGGCACGCTGACGATCCGCACCGCGGCGGACGACGGCAAGCTGCTCGTGGAGTTCGCCGACACCGGCCCGGGGATGCCGGCCGAGATCAGGGAGCGGATCTTCGAGCCGTTCTTCACGACCAAGCCGCCGGGCCACGGGACCGGGCTCGGGCTAGACATATCGTGGCGGATCATCGTGCAACGCCATCATGGTGACCTGAGGGTGCTCTCGGTTCCCGGGGATACCAGGTTCCAGGTTCGGCTTCCGATCTCCTGGATAGAGAAGGACAGCAAGTAGAACCCCGAGTGAGCAGGGAGAGCTGATGACGGCCATCGCGGGAATCGACCCGGACGTCCCGCCAAGCGGCAAGGGCTGCGTCGAGTGCGACGCGACCAGCGGCTGGTGGTTTCACCTGCGCCGGTGCGCGCAATGCGGCCACATAGGCTGCTGCGACAGCTCGCCAGGCCAGCACGCGAGCGCCCACGCCGCGGCGACCGGGCACCCGCTGATCCGCAGCTTCGAGCCAGGAGAAGAGTGGTTCTGGAACTTCGAGACCAGCGAGGCCTTCGAGTCCGGCCCGGTGCTGGCTCCGCCGGAGCACCATCCTCTCGAACAGCCCGTGCCAGGGCCGAGCGGCCGCGTCCCGGCGGACTGGCGGAGCCACCTGAACTGACCGGTCACAGCCTGGCGAAGGGGCGCGCCTGTCAGGGCGAAGCCGGACGCTGATCGCCGGCCTCGGCTGCGTCGGCCTGGGCTGCGTCGGCTTCGGCTGCGTCGGCTTCGGCTGCGTCGGCCTGCGCTGCGTTGGCCTGCTCTGTGTGCGCGCGGGCGGATTTGCGCGGGCCGGCGCGATGGGCATCCAGGCGAGCGCCGAGCAGGTCGAGCACGCCGCCGCCGCGCATGCCGAGCAGTTCCCAGGACCGCCCGATCCCGATAGCGAACAAGATGAACAGGAACCTGGCAGCCAGGGCCTGCGCCTGGCCGGGCGTGCTCGCCAGGAGCGCGGTGCCCGCCTGAGCCGCGTAGGTGGCGACGATAAGGCCGAGCAGGTACAGCCAGCGGCGGTTGAGGCGGATGTGCGACCGTGCACGCCACAGCCGGCGCACGAGGCCAGCGGTGCTCGTCAGCCCCAGCAGGCCGAGCGCGATCGCGGTGACGGTGAGCGTGTTGCCTGGCACGAGCGCGGCCAGCGCGACGAACAACGCGTCGACCAGCGCGGTGAACGCGGTGGCCGCGACCGCCTGATGCTCGGCCGCGGACATCGACCTCGCGCGCTGCTCTGGCGTGAGGGACAGCGCCACGAACAGCAGGCCGACGAGAGCCCCGGCGGCCGAGACGCTCGCGGCGAAGAACGTCGAGTAGGGCATGGACCAGATTGCGGCGAG
>JASIBM010000520.1 GCA_030045175.1 Streptosporangiaceae bacterium
CCGCTGCCGACGAGCACCCAGGCCGCCAGGTTCGACCTGGCGGTCGAGGCGAGCGGGCAGGGCAGCCAGCTATCCCTGACCCTGGAGTACGCCGCGGACCTGTTCGACGCGGCGACGATCGCACGGCTGGCAGGGCAGCTCACCAGGCTGCTTGCCCAGGTCGCCGCGAACCCGTCCCGGCCGGTCGGTGAGCTCGACCTGCTCGGCCCGGCCGAGCGCGATCGCCTCGTCTATGAATGGAACGCGACGGCGGCGCCGCCCGCCGGGCCGACCAGCCTGGCCGGGCGCTTCGAGGCCGTGGCGCGCGAGCGACCCGGGCAGCTCGCCGTCGTCGGCGACGGCCAGGCACTGGACTACGCGACCCTGGACCGCCAGGCCAGCAGGCTGGCCCGCGCGCTGCTCGCCCGGGGCGTCGGCCCCGATCAGGTGGTCGGCCTGCACGCGGCGCGCACGCCGGCGCTGGTCGTCGGCATGCTCGGCATACTCAAGGCCGGCGCCGCCTACCTCCCGCTCGACCCGGTCTCCCCGCCTGAGCGGCTGGCCGCGATGGTGGCGGACACCCGGCCCGTGCTGGTGCTGAGCGACGCCGAGCATCCGCCGGACGGCTGGGAGTCACTCGCGGCCGTGCAGGCGCGCGGCGAGCGAGACGACCCGCCGGCGGTCAGCGTGCACCCGGCCAGCCTGGCGTATGTCATCTGCACCTCCGGCTCCACTGGCCGTCCTAAGGGTGTCGCCGTCGCGCACGGGAGCGTCGCCAACCTGCTCGACCACTGGATCGCGCGAATGGGCCCGCTGCCGGGCGAGCCCGCGATGCTGTGGTCGAGCGCGGGCTTCGACGTCTCGATCCAGGAGATCTTCCTCCCGCTCACCACCGGCGGCACCCTGCACCTCGTCCCCGAGGAACTGCGCGCCGACCCGGAGGCGCTGACCGACTGGATGCGGGCCAGCCGGATCGCCCATGCCTACCTGCCCCCCGCCTTCGTCCGGTGGATCGGCGAGGACCCCGCCAGGCGCCTGGACGGCCTGGCCCTGCGCCAGCTCCTGGCCGGCGTCGAGCCGCTGTCCGAGCTCGGCCTGCACCGAGCCGAGCAGGCCCTCCCTGGCCTGCGGGTACTCAACGGCTACGGGCCGACCGAGGCGACCAACTACTGCACCTGCTACACCGGGCCAGGTCCGGTGGCGCGCACCTGCCCGATCGGCAGGCCACTCGCCAACACCCGCATCTACCTGCTCGACGAGCGCGGCGGGCCGGTGCCGGTCGGGGTCGCCGGCGAGATCCACGTGGGCGGGGCCGGGCTCGCCCGAGGCTACCTCGGCCAGCCCGGCCTGACCGCCGAGCGCTTCGTCCCCGACCCGTTCAGGCCCGGGATGCGGATCTACCGGACCGGCGACCTGGCCCGCTACCTGCCAGACGGGAACATCGAGTTCCTCGGCCGCCTCGATGACCAGGTCAAGCTCCGCGGCTTCCGGATCGAGCCGAGCGAAGTGGAGGCCGCGCTGCGGGAGCAACCGGACGTCAGCGACGCGGCCGTGGTCGTTGACCGCGAGGACGGTGTTGACGGAGAGAACGGCGGCGAGCAGCGGCTGGTCGCCGCCGTCAGCCGGGGCGATGCCGAGCCAAGGCTGACGAGCGAGTGGCGCGAGCTGCTGTCACCGCGCCTGCCTGGCTACATGATCCCGGCGCTGTTCGTCGAGCTGCCGCTGCTGCCGCGCACGGCCACGGGCAAGCTCGACCGGGCCGCGCTGCTCGCCAGCGCCCGCGCGCAGGCGCGGCTGCGCGTCAACCAGGCCAGCCCGCGCGACCAGATCGAGCTGACGCTGTACCAGATCTGGAAGCGGCTGCTGCTACACCCCGACATCGGCATCAGCGACAGCTTCTTCGACATCGGCGGCACGTCGATCTCGGCGATCAAGCTGGTCCACGCGATCGGGGAGAAGTTCGGCCAGGCACTGCCGGTGCGCGACGTCATGCTCTACCCGACGATCGAGGCGCTCGGCGGGCGACTGCGCCACGGCTCCCCCGGCCAGCCGCCGAGCAACCTGATCGAGTTCCGCGCCGGGACCGGCACTGGGACCAGCACTGGGACCAGCACTGGGCGCGTGATCTGCGTGCACCCGGCTGGCGGCACGGCCTTCTGCTACCTGGCTCTGGCGAAGGTGCTCCCGGAATCCTGCGGCGTCTACGGCATCCAGTCACCGGGCGTGAACCCCGGCGAGGAGTTCCTGCCGACGGTGGAGGCGATGGCGCGGTCGTACCTGCGGCTGACCGAGCACCTGCACGACGGCCCGGTGGTGCTCACCGGCCTGTCCTACGGCGGCCTGGTGGCCTACGAGATGGGGCGAAGGCTGGCCCTGGCGGGCCACCGCGAGGTCAGCGTCATCCTGCTCGACACGCTCGGCACCGACGACCCGGCCGCCAGGGCCGCGATCGCGCCGGTCGACCTCGCCGAGTTCCGCGACAAGCTGGTCAAGTTCAACGGCATGTACCCGGGTATCGACGACAGGCAGATCGAGCAGTACTTCCGCATCTACAACCACAACAGGCTCACGATGCGCGACTACCTGGCGCCGCCAGGACCGGCCAGGCTGGTCTTGCTGCAGGCGACGGCCGAGCGGGACGAGGCGTTCCTGCGCGAGGTGCGCGAGTTCTGGGCCAGGCGCACTCCGGGCGAGCTGGCCGTGGAGTTCACCGAGCGGGACCACTGGGAGCTGCTGGAGAGCGACGAGGTCTGGCGGGTGGCAAGCATGCTGCGCGGCGAGCTGGACCGGATGGCGCTCCTGCGTCCGGTCCCCCCTGGCCAGCCGGGCGGGGGGCTGCGGGGGGTCGTCCCCCCAGGACAGCACCGCGCGCGGAAGCAGTTATGGAACACCGCCTAGTCGCTGGCGTGCTCGCCGTTGCCCGCCGTGCCCCAGAATCGACGGCGGTGGCCGACGGCGAGCGCCGCATGCGCTATCGCGAGCTTGACCTTGCCAGCGCGGCAGTGGCAGCGGCGCTGCGCCGCCGCGGGGTGCGGCCAGGCGACGCCGTCGCGGTGCGGCTACCGCGCTCCGCGCGACTGGTCGTCGTCATGCTAGGGATCAGGCGGCTCGGCGCGACCGTCGTCCCGCTCGACGCGCAGAGCCCGCCGGACCGGCTGCGCCACATCCTGGCAGACTCGGGCAGCACCGCGCTGGTCGGGGACGGGCCGCCGGATGAGCTGGCCGCAGGGACGCGATGGGTCGCCGTCGCCGACCTGATCGCCCCCGCCGGCGACGGCAGGGACAGGGGCGCGCTGCCCGGTGACGCGGGGGCGCCGGACGAAGCGGAGGTAGCGTTCCTCTTCTATACCTCTGGCACCACCGGCCAGCCCAAGGGCGTGGAAGTGCTCGATGCCGGGATCACCCGGCTGGCCAGGACCGGCTACATCGACCTGGCCGAGGGCGCGCGGTACGCATGCCTGTCCAACCCGGCCTTCGACGCGCTCAGCTTCGAAGTCTGGACCCCGCTGCTGACCGGCGGCTGCTGCGTGATGCTGGACGACGAGACGATCGCCGCGCCGCGCGAGCTGGCCAGCGCGCTGCGGCGCGAGCGCATCGACGCCATGTTCGTCACCGCGGCGCTATTCAACGCGGTAGCGCAGGCGGTGCCGGACTGCTTCGCCACGGTCGGCCAGGTGATCGTCGGCGGCGAGCAACTCAACGCGGGCCTGATCCGGCGCTGGTACGCGCGCAACCCGTCCAGCGGCACCCAGCTCTACAACGGGTACGGCCCGACCGAGGCGACCACGTTCTCGCTCAGCTACCCGATCCCGCGTGACTTCGCCGGCGACATGATCCCGGTCGGCCGGCCGCTGCCAGGCACTCGCGCGCTGCTGGTCGCCGATGACTCGCGGCTAGCCGATCCAGGCGAGGTCGCCGAGCTGTACATCGGCGGGGAGGCGGTCGCCGCCGGATACCGGAACCTGCCGGCCGAGACCGCCAGCCGGTTCGTGCGCCTGCCCTGGCACGATGGCGGCACCGATAGGTTCTACCGCAGCGGCGACCTGGTCCGCCAGGGCGCCGACGGCCTCGTCGTGTACCTCGGCCGGGTCGACAGGCAGGTCAAGGTGCGCGGCTTTCGCATCGAGCCCGAGGAGGTCGAGCGCCGGCTCGCCGCGCACCCTGCCGTCGGGCAGGCGCACGTTCGCACCCGTGAGGATCCGGCGGGCGGGCCGCGAGAGCTGCTCGCCTACCTGGTCGCCGACAACGGCCTGAGCTACGCCGAGCTCGACCGGCACATGGCGGCCACGCTGCCCGCCTACATGCGGCCCCACAGGATCTACCTCGTAGACGCGCTGCCGCGCACCGCGAACGGCAAGGTAGACGGCGAGGCGCTGCTGGCGCGCGAGCACCTGCCCTGGCGCCCGGATGGCGCCGACCCGGCGGCCAGCGCGTGGCAGCAGGAGGTGATCGACCTCGTCGCCGAGGTGCTAGGCACGGCAAGCCTGCGGCCGGGTGATTCCTTCCTCGCGGTCGGCGGCGACTCGCTCGGATCGCTGCGGCTGAGGTTCGCGATCCGCGAGCGGTGGGGGTGCGACCTGCCGCAAGCGCTGGTCCTGGGCGCCGACCTGGCCGGAATCGCCGAGGCCGTCACGGCAGCGCGGACGGCAGCCGAGCTGCCTTACCCGGCGCTGGACGACCCCACCGGGGCGCGCTCGGCGCCAGCTACCTCCGAGCAGCAGCGGTTGTGGCTGCTCGGCCAGCAAGACCCTTCGTCGTGCGCCTACAACGTGGGCGTCGCCTTCAGGCTGGCCGGGCCGGTGGACGAGGGCAGGCTCCGCACGGCCGTCTGCCGGCTGATCGAGCGCCACCCGGCGCTGCGCACCGCGTTCGAGCCAACCGCCGATGGCCTGCGCCAGCGCGTCGGCGAGCCGTACGACCCGTGGCTGGACCCTGGCCCTGGTGACTGGCGAGCGGTCGCCAGGCGCCTGCACGCCACGCCGTTCGACCTGTCGCAGCGCAGGCTGATGCGGGCGTGCTGGCTGCCGGGCCATGCCGGAGGGACGCTGCTCCTGCTCGCGCACCATATCGCCGTCGATGGCTGGTCCCTGACGGTGCTGTTCGGCGAGCTGTCGGCGGATTACGCGGGCGAGCCAGTGCCAGATGGGGCGCCGACCCCGCTTGACTATGCCGCCTGGCAGGCCGAGTGGTTCGGCTCGCCTCCATACCAGGCGCACCGCGCCGCGCTGCGCGACCACTACACCACGGCCGACGAGGCCGGCGAACCGCTCGCTCCCGATCCCGCCGCCGGGCCGGGCCGCCCCCGGCTGCTGGTCACCTCGATCGCCCCGCCGCGCCGCGCGGCGCTCGGCGAGCTGGCCGCGTGGCTCAGGCTGACCACCTTCGAGCTGCTGCTTGGGCTCTTCTCCTGGAGCGCCTACGGCGTTACCGGCCGGACCCGGCCGCGCGTGGCGAGCCCGGTGGCCGGCCGCCCGGCCGCCGAGCTGGCGGCCAGCGTGGGCATGTTCGCCAACACAGTCATCCTGCCGCTGGCCGTGGCACCCGCCGAGCGGCTGCGCGCCCAGCTGCGCAGGCACGCGGCGAACGTGCGGGCCGTGCTCGACCGGCAGGACGTCGCGCTCGCCCACGCAGTGGACGACCACGACTTCAGGTCCGGCGGCCCGCTTTTCGACTTCATGGTCGTGCTTGACAACACCGACTTCGGCGCGCTGCGCCTGCCAGGCTGCGACGCCGCGCCCGCCTGGCTCGCTCCCGCCGGGGTCAAGTGCCCGCTGACCTTGTCGGTGGTCCAGCACGGAGGCGGCCTGGACTGCCTGTGGGAGTACGGTGACGACTACCTCACCACCGCGCAGGTGCAGGCGATGGCTGACCTGCTGCTGCGCGGGCTGGACAGCCTCGCCGCCGGGCGGGACCCGACGCTGGGCGAACTTGTCGCGCCGTACCGGGACGGGCTGGGCGACCCTGGCCAGGCCGCCGCCGCCCGGCTGAGCTACGTCACGATCGCGGACGGCTTCGGCCGCCAGGTGCGCGCCGCGCCAGACGCCGTCGCCGTGGTAGACGGGGACCGCGAGCTGACCTACGCGCAGCTCGACGCGTACGCGGGCGCGCTGGCCGGCGAGCTGACGGCCCGGTTCTCCCTGCCGCAGGGAGCCGGCCCGTGCCACGTGGCGCTGCGGCTGGAACCGTCGGCCGAGCACATCGTGGCGCTGCTCGCGCTGGCCCGGCTGAATGTCACGGCGGTGCCGCTCGATCCGGCCTACCCGCCCTCGCTGCTGGCTGAGATCCTGGCGCAGGTGTCGCCTGCCTGCGTGCTCGTCCCGCCTGGCAGGGCACAGGCCGCCGACGGCATCCCGCACCACCCCGTCACCCTGGCCGCGGCCGCGGGGGGGTCGCCTGCGCCGCCGTGCTGGCCTGGGGGGACGACCCCCCAGAACCCCCCGCCCGGCTGGCCTGGGGGAACGACCCAGAACCCCCCGCCCGGCTGGCCTCCCCCGCAGGCGCCGACGGCTGGCCACGGCGTGCGGCGGCCCCTCTACGCGCTGTTCACCTCGGGATCGACCGGAACCCCGAAAGGGGTCCAGGTACCCGACCTAACCCTGTGCAACCTGCTGCAATGGCAGGCGTCGGCGGGCGGACTGCGCGGCCGGCCGGTCACGCAGCAGTTCTCGACGCTCTCCTTCGACGTGTCCTTCCAGGAGATCTTCGGCACGCTCTGCGGCGGCGGCACGCTGCACCTGATCCGCCCCGGCTGGCGGCACGACATGCCGGCGCTGCTCGACCAGCTAGAGGCGGCAGGCATCGAGCGCGTGCACATGCCCTACGTCGCGCTCCAGTTGCTTGCCGAGCACGGCCACCGGCTTGGCCGGCATCCGTCCCGGCTGCGCGAGGTGATCACCGCTGGCGAGCAGCTCCTGTGCACCGACGCGATCAAGGGCTGGTTCGCCGGGATGCCAGGCGCCCGGCTGTTCAACCACTACGGGCCGACCGAGACGCACGTGGTCAGCGGCCTGTGCCTGGACGGCGACCCGGCTGGCTGGCCGGACCGGCCGGCTATCGGATCGCCGGTCGCGGGCACCTGGCTGCGGGTCGTGGACGATGCCGGTCGCCCGGTCCCGCCCGGCTGCCCTGGTGACCTGCTCATCGGCGGCCTGCCTGCGGTGCCGTGCTACCTCGGCGACCCGGAGCTGAACGCGGCCCGGTTCGCCGACATGCCGGGTGCGGGCCGGTTCTACCGCAGCGGTGACCGCGCGCTCTTTGACCGGCACGGCCAGCTGCACTACCTAGGCCGCCGGGACGGCCAGGTGAAGGTGAGCGGGCACAGGCTCGAGCTCGGGCAGGTGGAGGCCGCCCTAGCCGCGCATCCGGCGGTGGTGGTGGCGGTCGTCGTCGCGCACGCCGGCGAGCTGATCGCGTGCGCCGAGATCCGTGGCAACCCGCCGACGGCCGCCGAGCTGGTCGCGCACCTGGCCACGCGACTGCCCGCGTACGTGCGCGTCGACCGGTTCCGGAAGGTG
>JASIBM010000521.1 GCA_030045175.1 Streptosporangiaceae bacterium
AGTCCCATGCGGCGCATCGCCTGGCTGACGCCGGCCAGCGGGGAGCGCAGGTTCCGCTCGATGTCGACGGCCAGCGCCTTGAGCGGCGAGACGTAAAGCACCCGGCAGCGCATTGACGACTCCGCGGGAACCGGCTCGCTCGCCAGCTTGTCGATCGCCCACAAGAAGGCGGCGAGCGTCTTGCCAGAGCCCGTCGGAGCGACGACAAGCGCGTGCTCACCGTTCCCTATCGCCCGCCAGGACTGCGTCTGGGCGGCGGTCGGCTCGGCGAACGCGGCACTGAACCAGGACGCCGTCGCCTCGCTGAACATGACTCCATCCTGCCTCGCCGCACCGACAGCCAGCGCCTCGATCAGGATCAGTGCGTGATTCAGTGGCCGGCGCTCTGACCACCGTCGATGTGCAGGATCTCGCCGGTGATGAAGGACGAGGACTCGAGGAAGAGTATGCCGTTCACGACGTCGCTGACCTGGCCTACCCGCCCGATGGGGTGAGCGCGCCCGAGCTCGCCCGGGTCTTCGCCCGCGTGCATGGGCGTCTGGATGACGCCGAGGGAGGCGGCGTTGACCCGGATGCCGCGCGAGGCGTACTCGATCGCCAGTGACCTGGTCGCGGACGCGAGGCCGCCCTTGGTGAGCGAGGCCAGGACCGAGGGCGCGCCGGAGCTGGCATACTCGGCCAGCGTGCTCGTGACGTTCACGACGTGCCCGCTTCGGCGCGTGAGCATGTCGGCGATGGCGCGCTGAGTCAGCAGGAAGAACCCGGTGAGGTTGACGCCGACGATGAGCGCGTAGTCGTCGGCCGTGTAGTCCGTGAAGGGCTTGCCCAGGTAGACCCCTGCGTTATTGATGAGCGTGTCGATGCGCCCGAACCGGCCGAGCGCCTCGCCGGCGATGCGCTCGGTCGTCGCCGGATCTGTGACGTCGCCGTCGACGGTCAGCACATCGCGGTCCTCGGATGGCTTGATGGTGCGTGAGTTCGCGACGACGGACCAGCCCTGCTGGCGGTATGCGGTCACGAGTCCTGCGCCGATGCCCGCGGACGCCCCGGTGATGATGGCAACCTTGCGATCGGTCTCGTTCATGATCTTGCCCTACCCCGACTCCACCGGACGGGATCCTCCGCTGCGCTCAGGGCGAGGGGCTGGGCGCCTGAGCGAGCTGGGGCCAGGGGTGGAGTTGCTCGAGCTGGGCGGCGAGGCTGAGCAGGGTGGCCTCGCTGCCGGCCGGGCCGACGAGCTGGACCGCGAGCGGCAGGCCGTCCCTGTCCTGGCCGAACGGAACCGACGCGGCGGGGAGTGCGGCGACGTTCCACGGCGGCGTGTAGAGCCAGTTCCCCACGCCGAGCATGGTCCAGACCCAGCCCGAGCCGTCCCAGCGTCCGATCGGCACGGCGCCCTTGGTGAGCGTCGGGGTCATCAGCACGTCGTAGCCCTCGAACCAGGCCGCCGCCTGCCGCGCGAACCGGCTGCTCGCGGCCGGCCGGACCCGGCCTGCCAGGAGGCGGCCCAGCCGCACCATCTTCCGGGTCCTGGGTTCCAGCGCGCTCTTCTTCAGGCCGGCCGCGTCCTGGGCGATCCCGGCCAGCCAGAGCGCGTTGAAGCGCAGCCCGAGCGTGGCCGGGTAGGCGGGGGATGCCTGCGCCAGCGAGTGGCCCTCGTCGTGCAGCAGGCTTGCCGCCTCGCCGAGCATGGCCCTGACCGGCACGCTGACATTGGCGCGCAGTGGGTGCTTGGCAGAGAACGCGATCCGCAGCGGCCGGTCCGGCGGCGCAGGATCGCGGTACGTGTCCGTGCCGGCCATCGCGTCGAGCGCGACGGCCGCGTCGGCGACGGTCCTGGCGATCGGGCCGAGCGCGGTCAGGCCGAGCCAGTGCTCTGACTTGCCGCCAGCCAGCGGCACGGCGCCGGGGCCCGGCTTGATGCCGAACAGGCCGCAGCAGGCCGCGGGGATCCTGATCGACCCGCCGCCGTCGGAGCCAAGCGCGATCGCGGCCATGCCAGCGGCGACGGCGGCCGCGCCGCCGCCGGTGGAGCCGCCTGGCGTGCGGGCGAGGTTCCACGGGTTGCCGGTCGACGCGAACGCGGCCGGCTCGGTGAACGGCCAGATCGCGAGCTCGGGAAGCTGGGTCTTGCCGATGATCACGCAGCCGGCCGCCCGCAGGCGGCGTACCACCTCGTCGTCCGCTGGCGCCGGGGCGTCCGAGGTGGCGGCCGATCCCATCCTGGTCGGCAGGCCGGCCACGGCCACGTTGTCCTTGATCGCGACGGGCACGCCGGCCAGCGGCAGGTCAGCGAGGTCGGTTCGCCCGGCCAGCGCCGCGGCCTCAGCAAGCGCCTCGTCGCGGCGCACGACCTGAAACGCCCTGATCTCCTCGTCGCGCACGGCGATGCGATGCAGGTGCGCCCGCACCAGCTCGACCGGGCTGATCTGTCGCGTCCGGACCAGCCTGGCCATTTCCAGAGCCGGAATCGCGCACAGGTCGGTACTGCCCGGAGCCGGCTCGGCGCCGCCGTCAGCGCCGGGATCAACGCCGTAGGGAGTGTTCATTCCCTTGATTATGGTTGCTCTTGATCTGTCGCGCGCGTTAGGCGC
>JASIBM010000522.1 GCA_030045175.1 Streptosporangiaceae bacterium
CTTGCGGACGCGCTCGCGGCGCACTCGGCCGAGCTGCCCGCGGCCGGGCCGGGGGAGGAAGCTGGGTGGGACGCCATCGCGGCCGCGGCGGTGCGGGCGCAGCGGGTCGCGGGGCGGCTGGTTCCTGGCCTCGGGCATCCGGTGCACAAGGCCGGCGACCCGCGAACGCCTCGGCTGATCGCGATCGCGCAGGAGGAAGGGCTGCGCGGGCCGCACCTGCGGCTGTTCGAGGCCGTCGGGCGGGTGCATCCGGCCATCCTCGGCCGCACGCTGCCGCTGAACGGGGCCGGCGTGTGCGGAGCCGCGCTGGCCGACCTGGGGTTCGCACCCGACGTGCTGCGCGGGTTCGCGCTGCTGGCCAGGACCGCCGGGCTGCTCGGCCACCTGGCCGAGGAACTGCGCCGCCCGGCCGGGCCTGGCATCTACGCCGACGTGGAGCACTCGGTGCGCTACCAGGCTCCGGGGAACGACGCGTGAACCTGATGCGCGAGGCCGGGTCTGGGCGAATTCCTGGTGCGCGAGGCCGGGTCTGGGCGAATTCCTGGTGCGGCGGACCACAACGTGGAGCCCTTACTGCTGCTGTTGCGACAGTAAGGGCTCCACGTTGCGCCTGCCCGCATAGAAGCCTGTCGGGTGAGCGCGGTGACGCCGCGGTGCGAATGGCTAGATTCGGTAGAAAAGGTTCAGGAACCGGTCAGCGAGTGCCCGGTCGCCACGCACGGTCCCGCCGTTTGCCCGGCCGAACGCGGTGAGCACCATGCTGCCCGCGTCGAACTCGATCACCGCGGGGAGGTCATCGACGTCGCCAGGTTCGGCGGAGAAGCCGTCTTGGCTGACGGTGACGCGCCACGTCCCGGCGTTGTGCCCGGTGGTGACGCTGATGCCGATCGTGAACGGCGTCAGGTCAGCGTCCGGCTTGATCGTGTACTGCCAGATGATGAACATGAATGGGACGAGCAGGTCGGCGGCGTCGGCCGAGAGCGCGTGCGCCTTGCCTGATCCCTCGCGGATGTCCCAGGTGTGCACGCCGAAGTCCATGAGCTGGCCGGCCGCGTAAATGAACGCAGGGACCGGGCCCATGTAGGCGTGCGGGACGATCAGCCCGGTCCAGTCCTGCTCGCTGAGCGGCTCGAGTATGCCCATCATCTGATCGAGGTCGGCGCGAACCCTGGCCATCATCTCCTGCTGGGAAAGGTTACGGAAGCTCCGGCCCCCGGCGCCGGCCTTCTCGTGCATGACGAGCAAGCCGAAGGCGTCTTCGGCGGTCGCGCCTGACCTGGCGATCTCGAATGCCTTGAAGTATCCCTCCATCGTGTCAACGAGGTGACCAATCACGTCCCTGACCTGCCAGCTCTCGCAGGCGGTCGGGGCCTCCCAGGCGTCGGGCTGCTCGGCCAGGGCGAACATCTGCCCGGCCTGATCCTTCACGACGCGCAGGATGGTGTCCTTGCCCTCATAGGTCATCGCGTTCCACTCGCTCATGCGCGCACCTCTTTCGTGCCGTGGACAGTCGGTAGAACGCCGACCCGCCCGCCCGGAAAGATCTGTCGGGCATCGTACGGTGGTCGCACGTCCGTGCGCCGGGTGGCGTATAGCTCAGAACCTCAGCGCATCATGGCCAACCATGTCAATGGCTTTCGACGCTGATCCTCGCCAGCGCCTCGCCGTAGCGAATGGCGACGAGTTGCGCGATCGCCGGATGAGCGCCGAGCGGCGCGGAGCACCGTGCGCCAAGGGCCACGCTCAGCTGATCGAACTCGGCCATCGTCGATTCAGGGCCGATCACGCAGGGCGCGACGGCAAGGTGCGTGGCGCCGGCCTCGCGCAATCGCTCGACCGCGGTCTCGATGCCTGCCTGGTCGCCGAGCGAGGCCGGGGCTGCGGGCACGGCAAGCCGAGCGGCCAGCAGCACCGCGGTGAGGCCGGCGTCGTTGACGGCCTGCTGACCTCGGTCGGCGACCACGAGCACTCCATTGGCGCCGTGTGAGATGTTGAGGCCGAGCGCCCGGCCTGCTCGTGCCAGGTCGGCCTCGGACAGCCGGTCGTGCAGTGCGCCCGCGAGCAGCGGGTGCGGGCCGAGATGCGCGGCGATCATGACCTGCCCGGCGGCCTGGCCGAGCGCGGCCTCGATCTCGGCGTCGAAGATCGGATGCGGGCCAGCGAGCAACGGCACGATCACCGCGCGCGGCGCTCGGCGGTCGTCGGCTCCTGGTGCGGACGTGAGGGCGTCGGAGAGGGCCTCGGCAAGCGTGGTGGCTGGCGGGCGGTGCAGCGGGCCGGCGCCGCCTGGGTTGCTGGCTCGGCCTGGCGCGCTGACGCTTGGCAGGTACGCGATGGTGATCGCGACGCCTGGGCAGGACTCGGCTGTCGCCTCGGCGACGTGCTCGGCTAGGTCCTGGCACGCTTCGTCCGCCGGGCCAGCTACCGCCAGCACGAGTACGGGGGCGTCCGAGGCGACGCTGATCCGGTGCAGGCTCCGGTGCCGCCCGACCCGCCATGACACGGCCGTCCGGCGGGGGAGTGCGTTGTCAGCGCTCGCTGGGCGAATCCCGTCAGAATTCTGGGCGAGCACGGCATCGGAACCAGGGCCGGCCTCCGCATCGGAGCTCGGCCTAGCCGGGTTGCGTCGGCGCTGCGGGAGGGCAGCGGCCTGTGGGCTCAATTCAGTCACGTTGCCGTATAGTAACGTCGATTCACCGGGCGTGACGGCCGGATCTGATGACGTTTTCCGCCCGATACGTCGGGAGAGTCTGGAGGGCCGGGAGCGCCGGATTTCTCGGGTCCGGTCGGCGAAGCCCGGTCGCGCAGCCTGGCATGGTGCTGGTCAGTCGGTGTGCAGCATGCTCTGGTATACCGAGATCAGCGCAGATTTCTGCTGGTCAGACAGCCGGGGGTCGGCTTTGATCGCCTGCTCGACGTCCGCGATGTCGGCTGGGCTCAGGACCGCCTCGTCGTCATCGTGACGCAGTAGCCCGGCATGAGTAAGCAGCGTCTCGGCCGACACGTTGAGTGCCTCCGATATCAGCTTGATCACGCGCATGGACGGCTGGTGCAGGCCGCGCTCGATCTGGCTGAGGTAAGGGTTAGACAGCCTGGTCCGCTCGGCGAGTTGGCGTAGCGAGAGATTCGCCAGCTTCCGCTGCCTGCGGATGAAGGCGCCAAGCGCCTCCATCTGGGTGTCCCACTGTTCGTTCATCCTCATCCTGCTCCGAGCTTCCATGATCGCGGACTTCTGTGTGCGGCGATCTGCGGACGATTGTCCGTGGTCATGGTGCCGGGTTGTCATCGCGCCTCCAGTATCGTCCTATCTGGCGCTTGTTCGGTCGCTGGCGCCGGCCAGCCCGCCAGAGTCGACCCAGTGTCAACACAGAGTCAACAAGGCGCGGCGGACAGCGATTGCTGTCACCGCGCCCTGGTTGGCTGAAGCTAATTCCCCGTCGGCTTGGCCTTGGTCTTCTGCTGACCGGTTGCCGCACGCCCAGCCTTGGTGGTAGCCGAGTCCTCCTTGGCCGGCGTGGTGCCAGTTACCTGGACTCCTCGCACCCGGGTGGTCGTCTGCTGCGCAGGCTGCGCGACCCTGGCCAGCCTGTCGGCTGCTTGCTGTGCCAGCGGCGCGGCCACGGTGCGGACCTGCTCGATCACGATGCGCTGAACGGAGCGAGCGTGCTCTGCGAGCCCCTGAGCACCGGACATCAACTGGTGAGGCTTGGGCAGCTTGGCGGCCAAGGCGGGAGCCTTCTCCCGGACCTGGGCCGGCGTCGGCAGCGTTGGCCTGGTCAGGTTCGGCTTTGGCAAGCTGGCGAGCTGCGGCCGGATCTGCTGCGCGGTCGCGGTAACCGTCTTGACGGTGCTGGTCACTCGCTCGCGTCCCTTCCGGGCGGCGCCGAGCACCTGATCCTGCAGCTCCTGCCCGACAGCGCGGGTATCGATCATGGCATCCTCCTCATGTGTGCTAAGCAAACTATAGTTTGCAAGTTCGTAGTATGTCAAGCGGTCACCGGCGTGGGCAGGCACCGATACGGTCCCTGCTGGCGGCGGGCACGGTCGGTGCCCGCGAGGACTGTGTGGCTTCGTGCGACCTGCGTGATGTCCGCGAGGACTGAAGAAGTTGCTCCATGGGTAGAAGGCGTTCCCCGTCACGAGAGGGAACGCCCATGCCCGGCGGGTCGAATTCTGACTGGCCGATCGGACGGTCAGGCCGCGTAGCCTGTGGCCTTCTGCACGGTCATCCTGACGACCACGCGGACCGCGCCTGGCGGATCCTCGCCGGGATCCTTGCCGTCATATTTCCACGAGAGCGCGGTGTCCACCTTCCGGCCGACGTCGGGGGTGATCGAGACCCGGCCGCGCAATTCGACGTAGTTATCCGGGTCGGCGGAGTCGAGCACGGTCACGCTGACGCGAGGGTCACGAAGCATGTTGCGGTGCTTTAGCCGGCCCTCGACGGTTGAGAACAGCAGGTCAGGTCCGTCGCGACCGACCCACATCGCCGACGTCTGCGGGCTGCCGTCGGGATTGATAGTGGCCAGGACGGCGTAGTTCGGGCCGTCGAGCAACCGCAGCGTTGCCTCGCTGAACGTGAAAGCCATGTGCCGCACGGTACCAAGGTGCGTGGACGAGCCTGGGCTAATGCCGCGGCTTGTCAGTGACCGGAGCCGCGCGCCTTGACCAGGCCCGTCTCATAGGCGAACACCACGGCTTGCACCCGGTCGCGCAGGCCGAGCTTGGCGAGCACCCGCCCGACATGTGTCTTGACCGTGGCCTCCGACACGAAGAGCCGGTCGGCGATCTCGGTGTTCGACAGCCCTTGCGCGATGAGCGTGAGCACCTCACCCTCGCGGACGGTCAGGCCGTTCAGGTCCGGCGGCTGGCCGGCCGCGCTCGGGAGCATCGGCACGAACCTGTCGATGAGCCGCCGCGTCGTGGACGGCGCGACGACGGCGTCTCCAGAGTGGACTGCCCTGATGCCGAACAGCAGTTCTTCTGGCGGCACATCTTTCAGCAGGAAGCCGCTCGCCCCGGCCTTGAGCGCGGCGAACGCGTACTCATCGAGGTCAAAGGTAGTGAGGACGAGCACGTGTGGCCGGTCTCCAGCCTGGCAGATCCGCCTGGTCGCCTCGATGCCGTCCAGCCTGGGCATCCGGACGTCCATGACCACGACGTCTGCAGGCGTGCCGCGTGCCATGGCCACGGCCTCAAGTCCATCGCCGGCCTCCCCGACGACGGTCATGTCGGGCTGGGCGTCAAGCACCATCCGGAACCCGGCCCTGACCAGTTCCTGGTCGTCCACGAGCAAGATCTGGATGTTCACGCGGCGCCCGCTGGGGCGTGATGGGGCGGGCCGGCGTGAGCGTGGCCGGCGCCACCAGGGCCGGGGTGGGACTGGTCGGCGCTAGCTGGGGTCGG
>JASIBM010000523.1 GCA_030045175.1 Streptosporangiaceae bacterium
ATCAGCGCCCGCGCGTCAGTGCCGTAAACGGCCAGCCGCGCCAGGTGGTCGAACGCCCGCAGGTATACGACGACTTCGCCGGGCGCAGTCACCGTGACCTGCGCCGTGAGCGTCTCAACGTGCACGCGGGCGTCATCGAATGCGGTGAACGCCTCCAGCGTCCACATCGGCCTGGCGTCGACTGGGAGACGGCCACCCTTAGACGGGCCTGTTACTCGGCATGCGGGATCGCGCGCTCCCATACCGCTTCAAAGCCTCGCCGGCGTCGATGTTCGTGGCGTCCGTGATGGAGTGTTCGAAGCGGATGTAAGGCGCGAGCGGCTCCGACACGATGCGCGCACGACGGAACCTCACGCCCCTGGCGATGTGGGCGCGCACCAGGGCGTGCCAGTCGGGCAGGGCAGGCTCAGAGATCGCACTGCCCGCCAGCCAGTCCAGGAACTGCGGGTCAGACGGCGTGTACGCGTCCCGCATCTCTAGGTGCACCACCGAGGTCGTGCGCGCGATCAGGTCGCGGAACGGCGGTCGCGATCAGGTCGCGGAACGGCGGTACCGTGCCCATTAGCCGCCTCCAGGATGATGTCCCGCATCCTGGCCGGGAGCCTGACCACCGACTCGTGGTCCGCGATCAGGCTGTACCCGGCAAACGGCCGCCAGGGTATCCGGGTCGGTGACCGTCCGGCCCTGGAGCAGGAAGTCGCCTGTCTCTTCATCGATGAACATGGCCGGGCAGTGGTCGCCGTCGGTGTCCGGGTCGATTCCGATGAAGCGTAGCGCCATGGGAGCTGCATTTGCCCAGCTCTTCTCGCGGCTGGCGCTGCCGACGCTGGATGGCGCGGCCAGGATCCGGGCTGTGGCTACCCTCGCCACCATCTCCTGCCAGCGAGCACACCTGTAATACGGAAACTGGTCGTTATGAGCTCTGGGCGTATTACGATCTGATAGGATGTTGTCATGCCAGCCGGCGAATCCGACTACGAGGGGGTGCCCTACGCCGACCTCGTATTTGAGGACATCGATTGGTCCGAGGTCGGAGAGCACGACCCAGCCCGGCGCGCCGAGCGCAAGGGGACGAGCGAGACCGACGTCCAGACTGAGTGGGCCACTGAGGCCTGTCAGGATGAGCGTCGATGGGTCCGGTCAGCGGGCAGCACATCAGGGCTAACGGTGAAAGTCACCGGCTACTCGGCCATGGCGGGCTTCGTGGTCACAACCATCGTCGCGCCCAAGGACCATCCGCCCAAGACGAGTTGGTGGGGTGCTACGGCCTGGGCAGCCAAGCCATCAGAGATCAAGATCTACGAGGAGGGTCGATGAACGAGAGCATCCGGGCCATGCTCGCGCAAGAGGCGGCCGAAGCCGAAGCGCGAGCAGAGGCCGAAGAGCGCGGTGAAGCCACCCCGATGCCAGGGCATCGGGGCCGCAGGCGCGCCCACGACCCATCGCAGGTCTACGCGGTTCGCATCCCCGTTTCCAGGCTCCGTGAACTCCGGAATGTGGCCGACAAGCTAGGCACTCCGCCATCGGCGCTGATTCGCACATGGGTGCTTGAACGACTCGACCAGTTGGCGGCGAACTCTCTTGAAGATGCGGCCGAGGTCCAGGTACGCGGCCAGGTTGTGAACCTCGGCCGCAGACGGCAACGAGGTGGCGCTGGTCGTGTTGCCAGCGGGAGCGAACGGGAGCGGCAACGTGCCTGATCCTGTCTACGTGCCCGTTCTTAAAGGTCGGCAGGGTGAGTTCGGCGCTCTGAAGCAAATCCAGCAGGTCACCCGGCAAAGCATTCTGCCCTTGATAGAGATCGTGCCTGCACCATCCGATGACCGCAATGCACTCAAGCAGCTAATCAACCGAACCGCCAAGAAGCTAGGTTTGTGGGCGGGTGATCGCTTGCTGCTCGATGCTGGCTTGCTGCCCACCGACGTCGAGATCAGCAATGGGCTAGGCGCGGTGGGATTCTCGGCTGCCGCAGCTATGGGCGAGTTTGTGAAGGCCATCCCTGTGGTGCGCCTTAACGATGAGGTCCAAGCCCATCTCGATGCAGCGGCAGTTAACGCCCGACACGCTAACGGCATAGCTATTCGGCTCAATGCCGAAGACCTGGATGAGGACTCAGAGGACATAGAAGTCGCGCTCTCTGACCTGCTGGTAAGGCTCGGCGCCGATCCGAGCGAGGTCGATCTGATACTTGACCTCGGAGTTGTGGTGGGCGACCTTGGCGTTCGAGCGGGATCCCGGATCGTTGCCGACGCCGTGCGCGGCCTCTCAAGCATCGAGGATTGGCGGTTGGTGATTGTTACCGCTGGCGCGTTCCCATCCGATCTGTCCGCCTTCGGCCCATGGACAGTCGGTGAGCCGATTCGCTACGACGCTGCCTTCTACGATCACCTGCAACAGCGGAAGCGACTCGCACGGATGCCGGTATTTGGCGACTACGCCATAGCGCATCCCTTGCTTGCGACTGGTCCAGCGTTTCCGCCAGCACCACAGCTCAGATATACTGTCGCAGAGAGATGGCTAACGCTCAAGGGCGCTCGCAACGACCCACGTGGCAATGAGCAGTTCTACGAAGTCTGCGAGATAATCGCGCGGCACCCAGAGTTTGCCGGATCTGGACTCGGCAGCGCCGATGAACGAATAGCAAACCCGCGAAAGCAAGGGCCCGGCAACGCATCCACGTGGCGCGAGATCGGTACTACGCACCACCTTGACTTTGTGGTGCAGCGAATCACCACTCTGGGCGAGCCTTGATCGCTTGCCGCACCTCCCGCTGGAGCGTCGCCAGCGGAAGCTCGTCAGCCAAGGCCTGCCAGAGGCGCCAGCGGGTCGCTCTGCGCAGCCCAACGCTTAGCCCACGTCGATCAAGGACGTTGAAGGCCTCATCGCGCCAGAGCAACTGGGCAATCGACATGGGATCAGGTGCAGGGTTCGACGCTGGCATCCGCACGACGTTGAAGGACACTCCACATGAGGACTTGGAAGCCGACCACAGCCCCCACCAGTCCGGAACGAGGCTGCTGGCGCGCTCAGTGGCGGACTGGCCTTCAACCACCAGTATCGCCGTATCAAGCACTGCACTGTAGAGACGCGCCTGCGACTCAAGCCGGGCGAAGTTGTCTTGGGCGCTCTTTACCTCACATCCGGTGATGGTGCCGTTGATCGCGGCCAGATCAATCCTTGTGGCGCCCAGCGCGATACTCCACTCGCGCCGGTAGACGGTCTTGCGCGTGCGGTGCTGGCGCCGGAGGGCACCCTCAACGGCGAAGATGATCTCGCCAGCGCGCACGGCTTCACGATAGCGACCACGCCCGCAATCCGTTAATAGGCGAGGCAGGGCCTTTGCCGTATTGTGATCAACTTCCCCGTCGAGCTGCATGCCAACCCCCCCTCGGGCTGCGCATGCCGTCTCCACACCACGGGCATGCCCGCACCACATGTATAGTATGTAACCGGGCAAAAGCGACCGAACATACCCGGCAGTAGTTAGCAGGAGCGGGCAGGGGCAACCGACTTCCGACTGATCGGTTGTCCTGATGCCACAGATCCCACGCCTTGGTACGACACGACAGCCGCGACCGCCGCGACCAGGAGCACCGCGGCGGCGAGTGGCCGGTAGCGGTCGCGGGTCATAATGCGCCCCGCAGGGCAGCCAGCGCCTCGGTGGCGTAATGCCGGGCCGTCAATCCCCGGCGACTAGCGGCCAGGTGCCCGGGGCGACGGCAGCGCGCCGATCCTGAGCTGAATCAAAAAGACAGCGCGGAAGGTGCCTGCGCGGCTGGCCGCCGTCCATGATTGGCAGCAATGCCGTCCCGCTGCTGCCGCCAAGGACGGCAGCCGCGGGCAGCGGGCCTGCCCATGCACGAGGCCCCGGAGGCACCGATGACTGGCCACAGTCCCCCGCCAGGCGAGATATTGCCCGGCCCTCTGTTGCTGCGGACCGCAGGCGGATGCGACCTGGACCCAGGGCACATGCTCGAGGCGTTCGCCCGGCAGCGGCTCAGGTTCGCTGCGATCCTTGCAGGATTCGGGCCAGATGACTGGGCCGCACCGACCCGGTGCGCCGACTGGTCCGCGCAGGATGTCGTCCGCCATTTGACCGACTACACCGAGGTCGGCGGCAGCGTGGGGCCGGGGGATCGCACCTTCGACATCACCGCCGGCCACGACCCGAGGATCACGCCAGGCCAGCGGCTGGCCGCAACGGCCGGCGAGCGACCCGACGCCACCTTGCGCCACCTGGTGACGGCGAGCAACGAGGCGCTTGCCGTCACGCGCGACTGGCTGGCCGAGGGCCGCAGGTTCGACGTGCACCTGCCGTACGGGCCGATGGACTGGACGATCTTCGTGCTGCACGGCCTGTGGGACTCGTGGATCCACGAGCGCGACGTGCTGCTCCCCCAGGGAACCGACCACCCCACCGATCCAGCCGTCACCGGCTACGCGGCCGCGTACGGGGTGTTCGCCGCCGCCG
The DNA here is from genome assembly GCA_030045175.1 of Streptosporangiaceae bacterium. Taxonomy (GTDB): domain Bacteria; phylum Actinomycetota; class Actinomycetes; order Streptosporangiales; family Streptosporangiaceae; genus Chersky-822. The sequence continues at coordinate 4,472 of JASIBM010000523.1, forward strand.
CGGTGGCGTCGAGGCTCGGCGACCCCCCGGCGCGCTGCCAGCTGACGCTGAGCGGTCCCGGCGGCGGCGTCTTCGACCTGGACAACCACGGCGGTGTCATCACCCTCACCGCTACCCCGATGAGCACCTCCGGGCCGCCCGCGGATCAGGTCACCGACGCGCTGGCCGGCCGCGCGCCGACCAGCACCGTGCTCGCCCACCTGCCCCCCGCCACCCGCACGGCGCTGTCACGCCTCGCCGAGTACTACAACACCCCTGCCGGGCAGAGCCGGGCAGTCGCCAGCGCCGAGACCACGCAAGCGAGCTAGGACCCGAGCGCAGGCACTGGCCCGGCGCGATGGCACCTGCCATCATGACGGCCATGCTGGGAAGACTCCACCACGTCGTGCTCGACTGCCCGGACCCCGCCGCGCTCGCCCGGTTCTACTCCGAACTGCTCGGCCAGCCGGTCACCTACCAAAGCCACGACTGGGTCGTCGTCGCCCCCAGCGACACATCCTCCGGCCTGGCATTCCAGCTCGCGCCCGAGCACCGGCCGCCCTCCTGGCCCGACCCCGCCGTGCCCCAGCAACTGCACTTGGACGTGATGGTCGAGGACGTAGCCGTCGCCCGGCCCCAGGTCCTGGCTCTCGGCGCCACCGAACTCGACGGCGAGGACGTGTACGCCGACCCGGCAGGGCACCCGTTCTGCCTCATCAAGCGGCCCGCCTGGGCGCCGCCGATCCCTGTTGGCCCGCCCGGCAAGTAAGCACCTCGGGACCCCTGGCGTGGCGACCGCCTCGCAGTGGCATGATCGTGCCCGGGCAGGTGGTTCGTGCCAGGCAGGGAGGCCAGCATGGCGTCATCAGCACTGCTGATCATGGACGTGCAGACGGGTATCGTAGAGCGCTTCGCCGGCGACCCCGAGTACCTGAGCAGGCTGGCGACCGCGATCACCGCCGCCCGTGCCGCCGGCGTCGGCGTCATCTACGTGACCGTGGCGTTCCGCCCCGGCTACCCCGAAGTCAGCCCGCTGAACAAGAGCTTCGCCGCGCTCGCCGGCAGCGGCCGGTTCACCGACTCCGATCCCGCCACGCACGTGCACCCGGCCATCGCGCCCGCGCCCGGCGAGGTAGTCGTGACCAAGCGCCGGGTCTCGGCCTTCGCAGGCAGCGACCTGGACGTGGTGCTGCGCGCCGCCGGCACCGATACCCTGGTCCTGGCCGGAATCGCCACCAGCGGCGTGGTGCTGTCCACCCTCCGCCAGGCCGCCGACCTGGACTACCACCTCATCGTCCTGGAAGACGGCTGCCTCGACGCCGACCCCGAGGTCCACGCCGTGCTGACCGGCAAGGTGTTCCCCCGCCAGGCAGACGTCACCACCATCGCCGACTGGACCGCCAGCCTGTCGTTATGGCTAGTTGCAGCCTGGCTCCGGCTGCTTGGTGAGGTCCTCCTTGAGGCCGTCATAGCCCTGCTCGAACCAGTCGGTGAGGAAGCTGCCTAGCTGGTTCTCGCTGACCTCCTGGCCCACTCCGAAGACGTTGACCCCGAGACCGAGGATGCTCATTCCGCACGCGAGCTGACTGCCGCCGTCGCAGGTCCACAGCGTGGTGGCGGCGTTCAGGCCGAACCCTGCGCCCTCGGTGAACGCGCTAACGGCCGCGACTCCGGCTTCCAGGCTCGTGACGGCTTCCGCGCTGCCGAGTGCGCCAAGCAGGAGCACGTCAAGGCCGCCTGAGGCAATGGTCAGCGCCGTGAGGCCCGCGCCGAGGCCGATGATGCCTATCCACTTGCCCGCGGTCTGAAGTTCCTCGTTGGTCTGCTGGCTCCACCAGGTGCTCGGCTGGTACCAGGCGAGGCCGAGCGGGTCCGCGTCGTTCACCGGGTTGTCCGCGGCGTACCCGTACGCGCTCAGGGTGAGGCTGACCAAGGGGTCAGCGCTGATGAACTGCCCGGTGGCGGGATCGTAGTAGCGCGCCTGCAAGTAGATGTAGCCGCTCTCGGCGTCGGTGTACTGGCCCTGGTACTGCAGAGCCGTGGTGACCGTGCCGGTATGGCTGATGACCGCGCCGTAAGAGCTGTAGCTATACGTGCCGACGACCGCGCCCGATGAGCTGGTGAGCAGGCGGGTGCTGCCTTGCGCGTCGTCCAGCAGGTAGGTGGCCGTGCCGCCGGCGATCTGCTCGATGGGCTGGCCGGCTGGGCCGTAGATGTAGCTGGTCGATCCCGCGCTGATCAGCAGCGGGACGGTCCCTGACTGGTCCCAGGCGAACGACGTCGTATTGCCGCCGACGGTCTTGGACATACGCAGGCCGTCGCCGTCGTAGGAGTACGTAGCGACGGAGCCGTAGCCGGTCAGCTCGCCTGCCTGGTCGTAGGTCAGCGTGGTGCCCGGCTGGCCGGCCACGCTGACCCCCGTTCTGTTGCCCTGCGTGTCATAGCTGTAGGTCGTAGTCTGGGTGCCGCCCGGCGTCGCGGTCGTGATCTCGACTGCCGCGAGTTCCCATCGGTCCTTAACCGGCGCCGTGTCGTTAATCGCTACCACGCTCCCGGCGCTCGCCAGGGCGCCGGTCTGCTGCACCCAGGCCGTGCTCGATCCCTTGGTGTCGAGGTACTGATGAACGACTGTCTGCCCCTCGCCCGCGGTTCTAGCTATGGCGTGCTCGGAGTCCTCGCCGACAGCCCACACGAGCGAGTCGGGTCCGGTTGTGGTGAGCGACGTCGCGGGCGCGCCGGTCGCGGCGTGGGCGGCGACGTAGGCACCCGCCTTGGCCGACGCGCCGGTGAAGGTGGCGACGGTGATCGACCCGTCATAACCCTTGTCCGCCAGCGTGGCGGTGATCTTGGCCGATGCGACCACGGCGCTGGCGTAGGCCTGCCATACCTCGGCGGTGCCATGCTCGGCGTTGGACCGGACAACCAGGGCCCAGGTCAGGCCCGCGCCGGTGACGCTGGTGACCTTCTGGTGCTTGCTCGTCGGGCCGTTGGCGGAGATGAAGGCCAGGAGCAGCTCACCTGGCGCCTTGGTTGTCACGGGCGGGGAGGTGATCTTGGCGGTCTTGGCGGTCTCGTTGGCGGACACTATGTCGTCGGTGGCCGGTGGCACCGCCGTGGCGGTCTGGGTAGCGGAGGTGAGCTCACCATCGGCGTTGTACGCCATCGTCGCGCCACTGGGGAGTCCGGTCAGATCACCTGCCGCGTCGTAACTGTAGCTGCCGCCCGAGCCGTCCGACGACAGCTGGCTGAGCTGCGTGTAGCTGTAGTTGGCAGTCCCGGACAGGGCTCCGCTCTGTGCCGCGGAGGCCAGCAGGCCAAGGTTGTTCCTTGTGTAGGTGAAGCTGGCCAGCGTGGAGGCCGCGGTCGAGTCCGTGATCGACAGGAGCTGATCGGCGGCGTCAAATGTGGACGTCGCGGTGACGCCGTTCGGGTACGCCTCCGTGGTGAGGTTGCCGTCGGCGTCGTAGCTGAACTTGGTGGTGTTGCCGAGCCAGTCGGAGACGGCGGTCAGCTGCCCGGCCCCGTCGTAGGTGCGGGTGACGTTCTGCCCATTGGGATAGGTCAGGGTGGTCAGCAGTCCGGCGGGGTCGTAACCGTAGCCAACGGTGGCCCCGGCCCCATTGGTCACGCTGATTAGGTGGCCGTCGGCATCATAGGTGTAGTCGGTGGTGCCGGTGCCGTCAGTCATCTCGGACCGCTGGCCGTCCGCGTCGTAGGCGATCGACACGTCTGGGGTGACGCCGTCGGAGTAGTCGATCGCAGTCAACTCGTTGTCACCGTCGTATTCGTAGAGGGTGACCTGGCCCGAGGGGTAGGTGATGCTGGTCCTGTTTCCGTCGGCGTCATATCCGTAGCTGGTCACGTTGCCGAGCGGATCGGTGACCGTGGCCACCTGGTTGAGCCCGTCGTACGTATACGAGGTCGTCGCGCCGACGGCGTTGACCTGCGTGATCAGATTGCCATCGCCGTCGTAGCTCCTCGTGGTCGAGGTACCGTCCGGGCGGGTCTCCTTGATTTGCTCATTGTCGCCGTTGTACTGGTAGGTGGTAACCTGCCCCGCCGGGTCGGTGGCCTTCACCTCGTTGCCGTCGCCATCGTAGGCATAGGTGGTGGTCTGGCCGTCCGGGTTGGTCACCGAGGTAATCTCACCATCGGCATCGTAGGTCGTCGCCGTGGTGCCGGCCACCGCGGGACTGCCCGCAGATGGGCACGAGATCTGCGCCTGGGTGGCGTTCGGCGACGCCATGCAGGTTCGCTCGCCGTCGGCGTCATAGGCGTACGCCGTCGTGTCCGTGACGCCCGAGGACGGCGATACGCTGACGGACGCAACGTCGCCGTACTCGTCGTAGGTGTAGGACGTCACGTTGCCGTCCGGGTCGGTGACAGCGGTGATGTCGCCCGGATGGGAGTCGCCGTAGGCGTAGGTCGTGACGTTACCGAGCGGGTCGGTGACGGACAGCAGGTTGCCTTCGGCGTCATAGTCGTAGCTGGTGACCTCGCCCAGAGGGCTCGTCTTGGTGAGCAACTCGTTGAGGCTGTTGTAGGTGTAGCTGGTGGTGTTGCCGAGCGGATCAGTGGTGCTCAGCAGGTTGCCGTCGCTGTCGTAGGTGTCGGTAGTGACGTTGCCGTTCGGGTCGGTCACGGACGCCACGCCGTTCGTCAGCGGATCGTAGGCATAGCTGGTCGTGGCGGCGGCGGCGGTACCCACCGCCGCGGTCACCGAGATCAGCTCGAAGTCGGCGTAGTCGTACACGGTGACGTTGCCGTCGGGATCGGTCATCGTAGTGGTCCCGCCGGAATCGGATGACGGGTCACCGGAGTAGCTCCAGGTGGTCGTGTTGCCATCCGGGTCCTCCTGGGACACGACCTGGTCGCTGCCGTTGTAGGTGTTCGTGGTGACGCCGCCGCGCGGGTCGGTCACGGTCAGCAGCAAATGGCCAGAGTCGTAGCCGAAGGACCAGGCGTTGCCCGCAGGGTCGGTCGCGCTGACGAGATTGCCGTTGGAGTCGTAGCCGTAGGTCCAGATCCGGCCAAGGGGGTCGGTGACGGTCGCCACGTGTGAGCCGCTGTAGGTGAACGTGAGCTGGCGCCCGGCCGGGTCAGTCACGCTGGTCAGCTGCCCGGCACCGTTGTAGGACAAGTCGGTGACGTAGCCGTTGGGGTCGGACTCGCTGGTGAGTTCACCGCTAGCGGAGAAGTTGTACCGGACTTGGCTGCGGTACCTGACGAACGTGTAGCTGCCGTCGGAGTTCTCGGTCAGCGACGCGAGCACGTCGGGTGGCGCGGTGTAGCCGCCTGAGCTGCCGGGGGTGAAGGTCACGGTCGAGCCGTCTTCCTGGGTGACCGTGACGTCGCCCGACGCGTCCGTGGACAGGGACATGCCGTAGCTGAAGGCCCAGCCGTAACCGAACGGTCCGGCCACGTCGGCCTGGCTGGATGAGTAGGTACGGGTCAAGTCGAGCGGAACGCCACGGCCCGGTACCGAGAAGTCGACGAACTGCTGCCAGAAGGCGCCCGTCGCGCAATTCACTGGCTCTTCGGACGAGCACGTCGTCGGGTCCTGGCTGGGGTTCGGCGCGCCACCCTGCTGAGCGGACGTCGGCACGGTGCCCAGCGTGAACTGCAAGGTTCCCGAACTGCTCACGCAGGTCGAGCCTGAGACCAAGTTCGAGGACCACTGGATCGGGTAGACCCCCCAGTCGTCGTAGGTGTGGGTGAACGTGACGGCGACATCTCCGTCCGGCACACCGGAGAAGTCGACGACGTCCTCTGTCCCGTCGCCCCAGTCGACGTCTCCTTCGAACGTGCAGCCGGTGGTGTCGCCATCGCTGTAGAGCGAGAACGACACATCGGGATCGGTGCTCGCGCAGTCGGGAAACGTGTCACCGAAGCACGGCGCCGAGCCGGTCGCCTGCTCCAGCTTGATCGCCTTCGCGGGCGTGCGATGCGGGCCCTTGGGCGCTGGGCCGGGCGACAGACTCGGCCCGCGCCGGGTGCTGGTCCCGTCCCGGGCACTGGTTCCCTGCCCGGTGTCGGATTCATGCCCTGCGCTCGCCCCAGTCGTGCGCGTGACCACCGGCACCCGCCAGGCTGGCGAACTGACCGGCCGACCGGCCGTGACCGCTAGGGCGACGGCCGACGAGCCCGGCGAGCCTGGGACGATTAGCGAGAATCCCGCCAGGGCAACCGCCATTATCAGGCAATCTGCGAACCTACGCGAACGACCGTGCATCGCTATACCCCCCAAAGCGGGGGCTCTTAAGCGATCGGCAAAGCAAGCCGATCGCAACGCCCCAACTCGCGCAATCATAGGCTTCTGCCCATCATGCAGCAAGTGGCGATTGGAAGCGTAGTTAATCATCATAATTCGCCAATTCAATGGCGGTATTTGACCATGGTCTTTGGCTAGCAGCTAGCAGCTAGCAGGGGCACGGCGGGATCGCTTCGCGCCGGGAACAGCCGCGCCCGTCGCGGTCTCGATGAAGGGTATGGCTCGTGCGCGTCGTTACCCGTCCGACTTGACCGATGCGCATCGGGAGAGCATCGAGCCCGATACTGCCCTGCCTGGCCGCAGGTGACCCAGGCAGGTGCCTTTACGCGTGGACCAGCGGCGTGTCCACCAGGTGCTCGGCGAGGAACCAGGCTTCCAGCTCGCCGGTACGAATCACATCGGAGACCAGCAGGTCGTTGGTTCCGTCGTCGCCCATGTCGGCAGCCCTGGCCGCCGCGTCGTGCGAATCGATCAGGATCGTCTCGTGCGCCTCAAGCAGCCGCGACAGCATCGCAGGAACCTCCTCGGCGCCGTTCGGCGGCCGCGGGATCGTGGTGATCTCCGCGACGTGCCTGGGGTCGCCGACCGCCACCCCGCCGAGCGTCTGCACGCGCTCCGCGATCGCGTCGACCAGTTCAAGTTGCTCGCCCGCGTGCTTGTCCAGAAGCAGGTGCAACTGGTAAAAGGTAGGGCCGCGCATCAGCCAGTGATGCTTCTTATACAAGGCGTACAGGATCTGGGTATTCGCGAGGATAATGTTCAGCCGCTCGCACGAATACAGCCGCGCGTCATATGACAGCCCAAGCGGAAACTGCCGGACGGTTCCGAATTCCTGTACCTCGGCCCCACGTTGATGCAGCCATGGCTGGCTGGATACCGGCCGTCTAGCCCTGCCATCTCCGTTGGCGGATCTCTTGCTTGTCGTCCGCGATGCATGCCCAGCCTGATGCCCGGATGTGGCTGATGGCTCCCCTGCACTAGATGTCCTCGATGGCACTGGGCCCCCCTTTTCCCCCGGCGAACTCTGGTCCCAGTACTGCTGAGAATAACTCTGGTGCCATAAGCCAGCGGTGCTGGGGCCTAGCTATACCTGTCCGCCAGCATGCACGGCGTCGCAGGTCACGACGGGCTCCAGTCGGCGCGCACGCCGTCCAGCGGAATGGTCGCGCTTACCCGGCCGCCGCCGTGCGGGCCGGGCCCTGCCCTGAGGGTTCCGCCGAGCTCGGCAGCACGTTCGCGCATCGAGGTGAGCCCAACGCCAGGTTCCCACTGACCTGGCCGGGTGGCGCCGTTGTCCTGGACCTCGATGCGCAGCCCGGCGCGCTCTGCCAGCGCCAGCCGCACCCGCACGCTTGAAGCGCCCGAGTGCCGCGCCGCGTTGGTGAGGGCCTCGGTGATGATCCGGTAGGCCGCGACCTCGACCGCGGCCGGGAGTTGCGGCAGGTCGGCCGGCGCCTCAAGCGTCACGGCCGGGCGCCTGCCCCCCGGGCCCGCATCGAGCCGGGCGGACTGTTGGCGCAGCGAGCCAATCAGCCCGAGATCGTCGAGCGCGGGCGGGCGCAGCGCGTACACCAGGCGGCGGATGTCAGCGATCGCCTCGGTGGCATCGGCTCTGAGCTCGCCGAGCAGCTTGGCTGCCTGGTCAGGGGCATCGGCGAGGGTGTTGCGCGCGGCGTCCGCCTTGAACGCGATGCCTGTCAGCACCGGCCCGAGCCCGTCGTGCAGGTCGCGCCTCAGCCTGCGGCGCTCTTCCTCGCGAGCCGTCACGATGCCCAACCGCGACTCCTGCAGCGCGGCGGACAAGGCGGTCGCGTGCACGGCGACGGCGAGCGGCCCGGCCAGCAGTTCAAGCACCGAAATGTCGGGCGGGCTCAGCCGGCCCTGGCCAGACCTGAGCCCGACGACAAGCTCCCCGATCGAAGCACCCGCGTAGCGAAGCTCGAAGCTATGTAGCTGCTCGGGCGACTGGCCGTGCGCCGCGAGCTCGTCGGCGGAGACCCCCAGGGGCGTCTCGCCATTCGGGTAGCGAACCGCGGCGAAAGGAAGCCGCAGCGATTCGCACAGCGCCTCAAGCACGCCGGTCAGGCCGGCCGCGCCGGCCGCGGTGAGCTGCTCGCCGACTCGTGACACCGCGCGCATCGGGTCCCTGCGGTCGCCGTACAGTGCCCTGTCGATCAGATCTTGCAGGCGCACCCGCGCCGGGTTGAACCCGATCGCGACGATGACGCTGGCCGCGACGGCGCTGGACAGGCTCACCTTGCTGCGCACCAGCGAGTCAAGCAGGGCGACCAGGCCGACATAGGCGGCGGCCGCAGCCGCCGTGAGCAAGCCGTAGACCAGCGCCCTTGACAGCACCAGCTTGATGTCGAGCAGCTGGTAGCGCAGGATCGCGATCGTGATGGCAACCGGGATCAGCGGGATCACAAGCAGGCCGAGTATCGGCCCGCGCTGGAGGATGCCCCACACGATTCCGCTGTAGCCCAGCATCGCGACCAGGGCAAACAGCAGCCACAGCAGCTGGCGGCGCAGCCGCTCGTCGCCACGCCGGTACCTGACGACCAGCTGCGTGATCGCGGCCGCGAGCAGGGCAGCGAAACCGATGTTCACCGCCGTCCAGAGCGGAGCAAGACGGCTGTAAAACGGGATCGCGATAAGGACAGACACCTCATAATGGCCGACCCGCTGCGGAGCGGGGTTCGCGTTCATCGCCGTGAACAGAACGCCTTCGGCGATCGCCGCCCAGAAGAGCCACCGCCACCGTGGCCCGGCGGTGCGGCCATCGGGGAAGAGCACCAACGCGACCGGCAGGCACAGCCCGATCGAGATCGTCCACGGATAGTCGAACAGCGTGCCGGCCGCCCGCAGCGCACCAAGCGACCAGCCGGACTCGGCGCCGAAGTAGACGAGCTGGAGCGCCATCGCCGACGTCGCGTAGCCAACGCCGCCGGCCAGCAACAGCCACCCGATCGGGTTCCTCGGGCGATGAAAGGCCAGGAGCGCGCCGCAGGCGCCGAACGTGAGGCCTATCAGGCCATTGGTCACCAGGAAGTTGTTCACGGCCTCGTCGAACGAGATGCCGCGGACCAGCGCCACCGCGACGGC
>JASIBM010000524.1 GCA_030045175.1 Streptosporangiaceae bacterium
GCTAGGCACCTTATGAGGGTGATTTAGCCGGATCTCGACCGCCGGCCACGGCCTTCGTGCTCGCTCCGATCGGTCCGGCTACCCGCTGCCACAGGTCCCGGCGTCGCATGTTGTCAGTCGTTCAGCCTGGCTCAGTCGGCCAGCTCGGTGGACCAGTTCGCCTCCTGAATCCGCACGTCCAGCTCGCGGTACTGGCGTGCCAGGTTGTCAGCCTCGGCTCGCAGCACGGGCACAGGGACGTCGGTGACCTGGCGCAGCTCGCTGCGAAGCTGCCGGGCCCAGCCGTGCGACCGATCAGCTCCGCACGAGGCCGCGTCGGCGACCGCGGTCACCACCCGGCGCCGCAGCGCGATGGCGTCGCGCCTGGCGATCGCGTCGGTGATGCTCATTCCCTGCTGGAGCTCGCAGGCGGCGTTGGTGCGATTAATGCGCCGGATCAGCGACTCAAGGTCGTCGGTGAGCTGCCTCGCCTCGGACAGCAGGTCGACGGCGTTCTCGGCTGGCTGCTCGCCTTCCTGATAACGGGCAGCCGCGACGGCGCGCCTGCAGCTGAGCCAGGCGCTTTTGCGCGTCACTCCGCATCACGAGCGCTTCCGCGAGCTTCATCCTTGATCACCTCCTCCGCGGAAAATGGTGACATTGCCCAGAGCCCGGCGTCCACGCATTTACTGGCCATTGCCGTGCTCGGACCGCGCGATCGCATCGCGGCGGTTAGCCTGTGCGTATGAGCCGAACTGGTGCCCTTCGGGTGCTCGCCTTGGCCATTGGCCCGCTTGTGCTGCTGGCCGTCGGGTGCTCGAGCGGTGGCGCCACTGCCGGGGCAGCCAGGCGGGCCGCCACTGCCGGGGCAGCCAGGCAGGCCGCCCCGGATGGGATATGGGGCCTGGCGCGGCCGGTGCCCGGTTACGCGGCGCTGCCGCATAGCGGTGGCTCGCCAGTTGTCGGGCTGTCGTGCGCCGCGCCGGGCAACTGCACCGCCAGCGGCTTTTACTGGGGACCTGCCAGCGAGAGTGAGTACCCGTTCGCGTTCAGCGAGGTCCACGGCGCTTGGGGCCGGGCGCGGCTGATTCCCGGCCTGGCGGCGCTAGAGACGAGCCCGCGCGCGTTCCTGGGCGATCCGTCCTGCGCGGAGCCAGGGGACTGCGCCGCGGTCGGCAATACCGACAAGTCGGCCGTGGGCGCGCCTACGGTCGTGGGCCATGTCTTCGCGGTCAGCCAAGTGGACGGCGTCTGGCGCAGGGCACGGTCGCTGCCTGGCTTCGCCTCGTCCCGCGCTGGCCAGCTGACCGGCCTGAATGGCCTGTCGTGCGCGGCGCCTGGCGACTGCACCGCCGTCGGGTTTTACGCGGCGCAAGGGACGCGCGTCCTCCACGCCGCCGTGGCGAGCCAGGTCGGCGGCCGCTGGCGGCGGCCGCAGGCGCTGCCCGGGATCGTGAGCGAGGGTCCCTCGGCCCCGCTGGAGTCGGTCTCATGCACGGCGCCTGGCGACTGCGAGGCCGGCTGGTCTGACTGGCGCCAGCACGAGATCACTCACCCCATCGTCGTGTCGCAAGCCCACGGCACCTGGGCGAGGCCAGAGCAGGTGGCCGGCGTTCCGTTGCCCGCGGTGGTTGATGCGGTGACCTGCCCGGGCCCAGGCAGCTGCACCGTGGTCGTGAGCGGGGCCAGCGGGCTATACGTGGCCAGCATGGCCAGCGGCCGGTGGGGTGCCGCGCGCCCGGTGCCGGGACTGGCCGCGCTGAGCCGGCACGGCGTTTCAGACTTCGGCGCGCTGGCGTGTGCCTCGCCAGGCAACTGCGCCATGGGCGGCAGCTACCCGCTTGCTCGCACGCCTGCCGGGTACGCTGGTCCGACCGGGGCGTTCGTCGTCGCCGAGGTGAACGGGACGTGGGGGAAGGCCATTGAGGTTCCCGGCACGGCCGTCCTGAACACCGGGCGGCTTGCGGGCATCACTGGCGTGTCGTGCGCGCCGCGTGGTCCGTGCGCTGTGGCCGGATACTACTGGGATCGCCGTGATCGCGCGGGTGCGTACTTCCTGAGCGAGACCGGTGGCGTCTGGGGCCGGCTCCAGCAGGTACGGGGCGTCGCCCCGCTCACGGCCGGATCCAGCCGGATCCTCTCTCTGTCCTGTCCCCGGGCCGGCCGGTGCGGTGCCGTGGGGCTTTATACGACCACCCTCGGCTACCACCTGTTCGTTGTCGACCAGCGCCCCTGAGGCGAGCGGTAAAGCTAGCCGGAGAGCTCGCGGAGCCTGAACCGCTGCAGCTTGCCCGTGTTAGTGCGCGGCAGCGACGGCACGAACTCGACCGCCCGAGGGTACTTGTACGGGGCGATCTTCTGCTTGACAAGTTCCTGAAGCTCGGCGGCCTTCTCTGGCCCGGCCGCCGCGCCGTCGGCGAGCACCACGAATGCCTTGACGATCTGGCCGCGGCTCTCGTCGGGCACGCCGACCACGCCGCACTCGGCCACGTCGGGGTGCCCGAGCAGCACCTCTTCGATCTCCGGGCCGGCGATGTTGTATCCCGAGGAGATGATCATGTCGTCCGAGCGCGCCTGGAACCAGAAGTAGCCGTCCGCGTCGCGGATGTAGGTGTCGCCGGTGAAGTTCCAGCCGTCGCTCACGTAGCTGCGCTGGCGCGGGTCGGCCAGGTACCGGCAGCCGGTTGGCCCCTTGACCGCGAGGCGACCAGGCTCACCGTCGGGAACGGGATTGCCGTCGTCGTCGGCGATCATCGCCCGGTAGCCAGGAACAGGCAGCCCGGTCGAGCCAGGCCTGATCTGGTCGTCCGCGGCTGAGATGAAGATGTGCAGGAGCTCGGTGCTGCCGATGCCGTCGATGATCTTGACGCCGGTCGCGTCGTAGAAGGCGTGCCAGACCGATCCTGGCAGCGTCTCGCCCGCCGAGACCGGCCGTCGCAGGCCGCGCAGCTTGTCGGCCTTGCCCGCGGCGAGCATCGCGCGGAAGGCGGTCGGCGCGGTCGAGCAGACCGTGACGCCGCGGGCCGCGATGTGATCGGCGAGCTCGGCCGGGGTGGCCCGCTCGATCAGCAGCGTCGCCGCGCCCGCCCGGATCGGGAAGATCACCAGCGCGCCGAGGCCGAAGGTGAAGGCTAGCGGGGGAGTGCCCGTGAAGATGTCGTCGGCCGTCGGCTGCACGATGTGCGCGGAGAACGTGTCGGCGATGGCCAGGACGTCCCGGTGGAAGTGCATCGCCGCCTTGGGGCGGCCCGTGGTTCCCGAGGTGAACGCGATGAGCGCGACGTCGTCGGCCGCGGTCTGGACCGGGGCGAAGTCCGTCGGCTTGCGCGCGGCGAGCTGATTGAGCGCCGCCTGCTCGCCCGCCGCCCCAGTGCTCGCCGCCCCAGTGCTCGCCGCCCCAGTGCTCGCCGTCGGCTCGCCCGCCGCCTGCGCCGGCTCGCTGCCGGGCACCGGCCCGCTGCGGTAAGCGACGACCCGCAGCCCAGGCACCTGCGCCGCGTCGAGCTCCGCTGTGAACCTGTCGTCGCACAGCGCGAGGCCCACCTGCGCGATCTCGCAGATGGTGGCGAGCTCGGCGGCGCGGAGCAGGGGCATGGTCGTCACCGCGACGCCGCCAGCCATCAGCACGCCGAACCAGCAGGCCACCAGCCACGGGTTGTTGGGCCCGCGCAGCAGCACCCGATTGCCAGGGACCAGGCCCAGGTCCTCGCTGAGCACGGCGGCGATCTGGCTGGCCGCGGCCGAGAGGTCGCCGTAGGACCACGTCGGCTCGGCGGGGTCTTGCGGCAGCAGGCAGGGCCGGTCGGCACCGCGGGTCGCGAT
>JASIBM010000525.1 GCA_030045175.1 Streptosporangiaceae bacterium
ACCAGGCACTACGAGCTGGTCTGGAACACCGACCGCTCCTACGTGACCGCCGCGTTCGGGCTGGCCAGGGTCCGCCTCGCGCTCGGCGACCGGGCCGGCGCGGTGGCGGCGCTCGAGTCGGTGCCCGCCAGCTCGATCCACTTCACCCAGGCGCAGGTGGCAGCCATTGCCGCCAGGATCAGGGGCCTGCGGCCCGACGCGCTGAGCCAGCACGACGTGGTCGAGGCCGGGCGTCGGCTCGAGGCGCTCGGGCTCGACGCCGAGCGCAGGGAACGGCTCGAGGCCGAGGTGCTCGAGTCGGCGCTGGCGCTGACGCTGACGGCGCCCGCCGTGCCGGAGCCCCCGGGACCCGCAGGCGCAGGACGACACGCCCACGCCGCTCAGCCCGGTCACGCCACCCAGCCCGGCTGGAGCGGCACAATACTCGGCCAGCGGCTCACCGAGCGCGAGCTCAGGCTCGGGCTGGAACGCGCCTACCGCGTGCTCGCCCACCTGACCGACGACGTCGACGAGCGGATCGCCCTGGTCGAGCGCGCCAACTCGGTCCGGCCAAGGACGCTGATATGACCGCGACAACCACGCCAACGCCAACGGCGCCAGTCCCGCCGCGCGTCACGCCATCGGAACCACGCGCCGCCGCGAAAGCGCCCAGGCGCCGGCGGGTCATCTCCCGCGCGCTGCGCTGGCGGAACACGCCTGAGCGCATCCGCGGGCTGGTCGCGCTCGCCGCGCTCCTCGCGATCGCGCTCGCCGTGGTCACTTCCGCGATCTTCGCGAGCGTGACCAGCGGGGTGCGCGAGATCGGCGATCGGGCTGACCCCGAGGTCAACCACGCCACCGACTTGTACCTGCACCTGAACGACATGGACGCGCAGGTCGCCAACGTGCTGCTGGTCGCGGGCGCGCGCGACCTCGGGATGAGCCGGTCGCAGGCGCTCACGGTGTACCAGCAGGACCGCGCCGCCGTGGACAGCGACCTGGAGCAGGCCGCGGCGGTGGCCGGATCAAGCAAGGCTGCCCAGCTCGCGCTGGTCCGGGTGCTCGACGGGCTCGGTAAGTACGAGGCTCTGGCCGGCCAGATCATCTACCTCGAGCAAGCCAGCCGAAGCCAGCCAGGCCGCCCGCCTGCCCAGGCGCTCGTGCTGTACCGGCAAGCGACGGACCTGCTCAAGGACCAGATCCTGCCGCCCGCCCAGCAGCTCACCAACGCGAACGCGGCCGCGCTTGACAGCACCTACCAGGTCAAGCGGTCGCAGGCGCTGCTCGGCGTGGTATGGGTGCTGCTGACAGGGCTCGCGCTGCTCGCGGTGCTCGTCGCGCTGCAACTGCTCATCGCCGCCAGGCACCGGCGGCTGCTCAACCCCGCGCTCGCGGCGGCGTCGCTGATCACCGTGGTGCTCGCGACCTGGGGGGCGGTCTTGCTCGGCGCGCAGGCCAGTCACCTGTTCGTGGCCAAGAGCGAAGCCTTTGACTCGACCCTGGCGCTCACCCAGGCCCGTGCGGTCAGCTATGACGCGAACGCGGACGAGAGCCGGTTCCTCGTCGACCCGGGCCGGGCCTTGCAGTACCAGGACGCCTTCGAGGCGAAATCGCAACGGCTCGTCGGGCTGGCCGGCGTTGCCAGCGTGTTCCAGTACGACGCGGCGCTGGCGAAGGCCATCGACGCGTACCGCGCCGATCACGCCGACGTAAGATTCCACGGCTATTTCGGTACCGAGTTCCGTAACATCACGTTCCCCGGCGAGCGGGCCGCGGCGCAGCGGACTCTGCTGGCCTATCAGGTCTATGAGCGCTACGACCGGCACATCAGGGCACTGAACCGCAGCGGAAACCTGCGCGGCGCCATCGCGTTCGACACCGGCCTGGCTCCTGGCCAGTCGAACTGGGCGTTCTACCGCTACGACACCGACCTGCAAGCGCTTATCAAGATAAACCAGGACGCGTTCGTCCAGGCGATCAGAGCCGGTGAGAACGGCGGGACCGGCTGGAACGGTCCCGTTCCGATTATCGGGTCGGTCGCCGTCATCATCCTGGCGCTCGCGGGCGTGCGCTCGCGGCTAGCGGAATACCGGTAACGCGGGGGTTCCAGGGGGTCGTCCCCCTGGGCCAGCCGCGGGGGTTCCAGGGGGTCGTCCCCCTGGGCCAGCACAGCTGGCCGCCGGCGGATGAGCCCGCCCACTGGCGAGCCCACCCGCCGGACACCGCGACGGATCAGCGCTCGCCTCGACTCGGTCACATCATCTCGTCGGTGAGGGGCAGCATGACCGTCTTTAGCTCGGTGTAGGCTTCCACGGCAGCCCGGCCGCCCTCTCGGGCCAGGCCAGATTGCCGGTATCCGCCGAATGCCGCGTGCGGCTCGAGCTGGAAGCCGTTAACGCCAATTGTGCCTGCCCGCAGCGCCTTTGTCAGCCGCATCGCCCGGCGAAGGTCCGATGTCCAGACCGTGGCCGCCAGGCCATACTCGGTGTCATTAGCGATACGCACCGCTTCGTCCTCATCGGCGAAGGGGATAACGGACAGGACCGGCCCGAAAATCTCCTCCCTGGCGATGCTCATGTCATTCGACACGTCGCTGAACAGGGTCGGGGCGACGAAATTGCCCGACGCGAGGTCTCCCTCGCCCCTGGTGCCGCCGCAGACCAGCCGGGCGCCCTCGGCCTGGCCCTTCTCGATCAGCCCGAGGACCCGCTCAAGCTGGCGGGCGTTGATGATCGGCGAGGCCGTGGTCGCCGGGTCGAACGGGTTGCCGTAGCTCACCATCTGGCCGATGATCTCGGCCACGGACAAGAACTCGTCGACCTTGTCCTGGTGCACGAGCGCCCTGGTCTGGGCCACGCACACCTGGCCAGACAGCCCCAGCGTCACGGTTCCCATGGTGATACCGGCGGCCGTGCCCACGTCGGCGTCGGCGAAGACCAGCGCCGGGCTCTTGCCGCCGAGCTCCAGGCTGACCCGCTTGCACCCGTTGGCGGCGGCTAGCATGATCTTCCGCCCGACCGCGCGGCTGCCCGTGAACGAGAGCTTGTCGACCATCGGGTGGTTGATCAGCG
>JASIBM010000526.1 GCA_030045175.1 Streptosporangiaceae bacterium
GTGCGATTGCACGCCTATCACAGTGAGCGCGTGCTCGACTCGGCCGCAGGCCTGCGCCCGCTGGCGCGGCTGGCCGGAGCGCACGGCGAGCGGAGCGACGGGTCGGGCTACCACCGGGGAAGCAAGATCGCCGACTTGCCGCTGACGGCATGGCTGCTCGCGGCGGCGGACTGCTACCAGGCGATGCGGGAACCGCGGTCGTACCGGCCAGCGCTCTCCCCGGCCGCTGCGGCCGACGAGCTGCACAGGGACGCGCAGGCAGGCAAGCACGCTCCTGACGCCGTCGACGCGGTGCTGATCGCGGTGCGCCAGCCGCGCCAGCCCGTGCAGCGGCCGGCCGGGTTGTCCGAGCGCGAGTGTGAGGTGCTCGGCCTGCTCGCCCGCGGCCTATCGACCAAGCAGATCGCCAGTCGGCTAGGGATATCGCCGAAGACATGCGACCACCACATCCAGAGCCTGTACGGGAAGGCCGGAGTGTCCACTCGGGCCGGCGCGACGTTGTTCGCGCTCGAGCACGGCCTGGTCAGTGAGCAGGCATCGGCCTGATCCGTCTTCCTTGTCTGCTTGTCTGGCCCATTGCTCCTTGTCCCGCCCGTTGCTCCTTGTCCTGGCCGTTGCTCCTTGTACCGCCCATTGGGCGGCGTGCCGGGTAGGGAGTTTTCCCGATTGCGGCTGGTTGGCGTGGGTGCCTATGGTCAGTTCCGGCGCGAAGACAAGTGCCGGTGACGCCGCGTTCGGCATCGCGTGAGCCGCGTCTTGTGGTTGTCGCGCGCGTCATCGTCCCCTGGGGGAGGCGCTAGGTGCGCAGTTTGAGCCTGGGCGGCAAGCCGCCCGTCAACTGCGCACCCGGGGCGGGGGGCCGGCCCCGCCGGCCGTCGCGGATTGCGATGGTCGGCGGGGCCGATTGATAAAAGGCCATCACGATCGCGCTCCTACCCCGAAGGGTCGGTGGTTTCGGGACGTGATCCGATCTTGGCCTGGGTGAGCACGCCTGCCCTGGGTGAGCACGCCTGCCCCGGGTCTTTCCACGAGCCCGCACGGCAGCAGTCACGTCCAGTCCCAGGACATTGGTCACATAGGCAACTTGGCTAACTCACGTCACGAGCTTGATCTTTTTTGCCAGGATGAATGGCGCTTTGGTCCGATCGCTCCGGGTCAATGGCACATTCATCGCGACACCATGGCAGGAACGAATGCCGTATTAAGGGTTAAAGTTGTAAAACGGTGAGCCGCGGGCGCGGTACGCCGCCACGCGGGGTGGCCGACACACGGCGGGAGTGGGGGTGTGGGTGCGTGGCGGGAGGGGAGTGCGGGCCTATCGTGATCTACGGGGTAGTGAGCGTCGTCCCTGCCCGGTGACCACGGCGCGGCCCGTCGGCGAGCGTCCAGACCTGTTGCCTGCCGTGCACCTGCCAGGCCTGGCCGACCCCGGTCAGGTCGACGATGGCGGTGTCCTCGTCAATCCCGAGCACCGTGACGCCCGCTGGTGGCCTCAGCGCCGCGCGGGTGAGCAGGTCCGGAGCCCACCCGAGCATCTTGTCGAAATGCGGCAGCACCCGAAGATGGGGCACGACGCCGAGTCCAGGATCGGGCTCGCGACCCAGATCGCGGATCGACGGCACCCAGCCTGTCAGCGCCATGGCGCCGGCTGAGCACCCGGCGAGCGCCGACCCAGAATGCCAGGCCGCGAGTATGGCCTGCCAGACCAGGGTGTCGCGCAGGGTCTTCGCCAGGAACGCCGGGCTACCGCCCGACAGGTAGATCAGCCCGGCGCCCTCAACCAAGGCGGCGAGCTCGGGCGAGCCTGCCTCATCGCGGTTCCTGACCAGCACCGGAACCTGTTCCACGCCTAGTCGCTCGGCTTGCGCGGCGCCAAGATCAAGCCAGCGCCGTAGGCTCTGCTCACCCTCTGGAGCTGCGGCGGTCGGAAGCTGCACGTATCTGGCGGCACGCCCGTTGATCAGCATGCCCTCGACCTCGGCCATCACAGGCAGGTACTCACCGCTACCCACCAGGGCCAACGGCCCCGGGCTCAGACGCCGCTCCCAGGCACACCGAGAGCCTATCCGGGCATAGCCAGTCACTTGACCACATCTGGGTGTCGACTGCTGGGGCGCTTGGGCGTGGCCGGGCATGTGCGTCGGCGGTGACGCTCGGCGGCCTAGCGTGGCAGATCCTCACGGCAGGGCTCGTTAGCTTGCCGCATGCGCGAGGCTCAGGGTCGCCAGGGCTCGGGGCGTCTTGTCCTAGCGCATCGGCCGGTACTACGCGGTCCCGGGAAGCCGAGCAGCGCCGCGTCGCCGGGGCTCGGGGCGTCCTGTCCTAGCGCATCGAGTGACGCTACCTAAGCACAGTGTGATATCTGTCACAAAATTATTTAAGCGATTTTCATCATTAATCGGATTTATGATGCATCATGGTATCTCCAGTACTGGCGTGAGGACGGCCGCCGCCCCCGACAGAAGGCAATCGTGTCTCGAGGACCTGCCCATCACCCCGCTCAGCATCCCGACGAGTACCCCACCGAGCGCCCCGCCTCGCGCTGGACAGACCACCTGACGCAGCAGTATTCCGACCGGGACCGGGATGAGTGGCCTGCCGCAGGCCGGACCGGGTGGCCTGCCGCAGGCCGGGCTGAGTATCCGACCCAGAATTACTCTGGCCGGGGTCGGGATGAGTGGCCTGCCGCGAGCCGGGATGAGTGGCCTGCCGCGGGCTGGACCGACTACTCCACCCAGGACCGCGGGCGGGGTCGGGGCGATGGCCCGAGCTGGGGCCGGGGCGATGGCCCGAGCTGGGGCCGCGACGAGGGTCCGAGCTGGGGCCGGGGCGAGGGTCCGAGCTGGGG
>JASIBM010000527.1 GCA_030045175.1 Streptosporangiaceae bacterium
TGAGCGGCGTGGTCGGCCCGGTCCCACCGAATCCGGCGGCCGGGTCGGTGCCCATGGCGCGCCGCCAGGCGTCCGCGGTTACCTGGGCGGAGGGTGCCGCGCCAATGGGCACGTCGGCAGGAAACGCCTGGATCTGGCCCGGATAGGCCTCAGCGCCCTGGGCCTGCACCGGGCCAGCCTGCGCCGGGCCAGCCTGCACCGCCGGTCCGGCCTGCACCGGGCCGGCCTGCACCGGGCCGGCCTGCGTGACCTGGGTCTGTCCTGGACCAGCCGCAGCGACGACCGGTTCGGGGTCGGCTTCATCCGCCGGGGGCATGAGGACCTGGACGTCGGGGCTCGCCAAGCCCAGGGCGACCGCTAGCTCGGTCGCCACCCACGCGCTAGCCGCGCGCGAGAACGCGGTCTTGGCCGCGAGCGTGGCGGCGACCAAGCCGATCGCGGTCTCGACGTCCATGCCGAGCGCCACGTGCTCGCGCAGGGCCGCAGGCAGGCCCGCGGTCACCGCCGCCAGCAGCAGGCTGGCTTCCCTCGGCGCGTCAGGCAGCAGGTCTTGCAGCAGATTGGACATGGTCTGCGGGCTCGAGAGCGCGTCCTTGCCGTGCACGGGATCGGACACGATCGCACGGAGCGCGGTCCTTGCGTCGTCCGCATGCTCAAAAGATATGGCCGCCAAGCCGATTCCTCCCCCGCAGGCATCCTATGCCCGCACACATACTGTGCTAGACGCGCGCCGTTCGCTGCAAGATAGGACGATCGCGCACGGGCGATCGCGCGGGCAGGCCAGCCGGATTTTTGCCCGCCCCGTGCGCCCGGCTTGCTTGACGGACGTGAGCCACCCCGACAGGCTTGGTCGCAACCCGGGTAAGGGGGCGAGGGGGGGAATCACGAATGACGCATCCCAACGTGGGCATTGTCACAGACGCGTACGCGGCGTTTTCCCGCGGCGACCTGGAGGCGCTCCAAAATCAGTTCTTCGCGCCGGACATTACTTGGCATTATGCCGGAAGATCACAGCTAGGCGGCCGATATCGGGGTATCGACAAAGTCAGCGGCTGGCTCCATCGCACCAGCGAGCTTTGCGGCGGGACGCTCGCGATCGAGCTGCACGACGTCGCCGGGAACGACACGCACGTCATGGCGCTGGCCATCGTCTCGGCGACCAGGAACGGCAGGCAGTGCCGCGATCAGAGCGTGCAGGTGTTTCACGTGAACGATGGCAAGATCACTGAGGTGTGGACGCTTCCCGGCGATCAGTACTCGGCCGACGAGTTCTGGTCCTAGCTGGGCGTGCAGCGAGGCCCTGCCCTAACCCGGTCGGCTCACGTATCACCTCGGCCGGGTCCTTGTCGGCGCGCAACCCGAGGTAGGAAGGTGCCCTGAGCCTGCCAGAGCTCGTCCAGCCGGCGAATCGGGCCTCGATGACAAGCAGCGGCTCAACCCATACCGCGTGGCGAGCGTGCTCGGCGGGAACGGTTGAGCCGAACGGCGAAGCGGAACGGCGCAACGGCGCGAGCTTGTCCGTGAGCATGCGCAGCGTCTGTGCGGTGAAACCGGTTCCCACGTGTCCCGCATAGGTCAGCCCTTCGGCAGCCTGCACGCCGACAAGCAGGGACCCGATCTGAGCGGTGCGCGCACCCTCGCCCGGTTTCCAGCCGCCAACCACGAACTCCTGGCGCATTACGTTCTTGATTTTCCGCCAGGCAGTCGTTCGCTTGCCTGGCTCATATCGGGACGTGACCCGCTTGGCCATGATGCCCTCTAGGCCGTTGCGCTTAGACAAAGCGAGCGCGTCGGCGCCTGATAGGCCGATGAAAGCGGGTGGAGTCTGCCAGTGGCCACCTTCTAGGCCGAGCGCGTCGAGCCTGGCCCGCCGCTCGCGGTAAGGCTGATCAAGCAGCAGCCCGCCGTCGTGCAGCAGGTCGAACGCGAGGTAGGTCACCGGGATGTCGGCCGCACGGCGGCTAGCCTGGTCGGCCGGCAGGTTCATCCGTTGCTGTAGCGCCTCGAAGCTAGGCCAGGTGCCGCCGCCGAAAGCCACGATCTCCCCGTCGAGCACGAGCCGCCGGTCCCCGGCCGCGGACGCCAGGCCGGCCAGTTCAGGATAGATCCTGGTCACCTCCCGGCCAGTCCTGGAGAAAAGCGCCACCGCGCCCTCGCCGACACTGGCTATCGCACGCAGGCCATCCCACTTCATCTCGTAAGCCCAGTCGGCGTCGTCCTCTGGCAACTCGCCGGCCGAGGCGAGCATCGGCCGCAGGCTCACGGCCAAGGCGCGCCATTCGCGCTCGATCACCCGCAAACCTTACCCGCGCCATCCGGGCCGCCGGCCACCATTGCCTGCCTTCGGCAGGTAACGCTGGCGACCTTGACTGCGTCAGGTCTGAGGGTGCCCTGCGGGGCTAGCACAGAGCGCGAATAGCTTGGTGACGGTGGCCCAGTTCCGCGCCGTACCCGCAGCGACCGGGCTACTGCGCTTCAGCAGCAACGAACGTGCCAGCTCGCTGTTGCCGAACCCGCCCGGCGTGTGCAGGTAGACGGTCCTGCCAAGCACGGTCGCCTCATCCGCGCTGCCACGCCCGGCGGCCTCGGCGACGGCGTCTCGCACAATTCGCGACATCGCCTGGTCGGGCTCCTCGGGCAGGAAGACAGCGTGCACGAAACGCGGATTTGGCTCGGCCGAATAAGGGTTGCCGGCTATGACCGCGGCCAGTTCCGCCTCGCGCAGCAAGACGACCACGGTGCTGACGTTGAACCTGGTCGCTATCTCAGCCTCAAGCTCCCGCGCGAGCGCAGCCGTGTCGGTTCGCGGCGTAGTGAACACGACGTTGCCGGTCTGGATGTAGGTGGCTACGTCACGATGGCCGAGCGCGCTGATCACCCGGCGCAGGTCGGCCATGACTACCTTGCCACCACCCCCTACGTTGATGCCACGGAGCAAGGCAACATGGGTTGGCATGAGCCCATCTTCCCAGCCGGCCACCGCCATCGGTGATGGCGTTTACGCACTGCTCACCGACGGGACGACAGTCCTGATCAGGCAGGCCACCGCCGACGATGAAGCGGCCGTGCGGCAAATGCACGAGCGAATGTCACCGACCAACGCCTACCTGCGGTTTTTCAGCATCAGCCCGCTCGCGGCCGAGCGCGAGGCGCAGCGGGTCACCCGGCCGCCAGGCTCTGATCACTGCGCGCTGCTGGCCTGGCTCGGCGACGAGCTCGTCGGCGTGGGCAGTTTCGAGCGTTCGGACAAGCACGACATCGCCGAGATCGCGTTCGCGGTCAGCGACCACATGCACGGGCGCGGGGTGGCGACGCTGCTGCTTGACCACCTGGTGTCCATCGCGAGGCTGCGCGGGCTGCACGCGTTCACGGCTGAGACGCTCGCGAACAACACCGCCATGCTGGCCGTGTTCGCCGACGCCGGCCTCGCCGCGCGGCGGCACCTGGACTCTGGCGTCGTCCAGACCACGTTCCCCCTCCCTGCCGACGAGGCCGACCAGCGGCTCGTCGCCTACCTGGACACCGTCGCCGCCAGGGAGCGGCTCGCCGACGTCGCGAGCCTTCGCTACCTCCTGCGGCCCGGTTCGGTCGCGGTCGTCGGCGCCAGCCGCGAGCCGACCAGGATCGGCAACGCGATCTTGCGCAACATCCTCGCCGCGGGCTTCGCCGGTCAGCTGCAAGCGGTGAACCCGCACGCGACATCTGTCCTTGGGGTGCCGTGCGTGCCATCGGCGGCCGACCTGCCGCAGCCGCCTGACGTGGCCGTGATCGCCGTGCCTGCGAACCAGGTGGCCGACGTGGCCGAGGAATGCGGTCGGCGCGGCGCGCGATCGCTTGTGGTGATCACCTCGGGGCTCGACGCGGAATCCGGATCGGCGCTGCTCGCCGCCTGCCGCAGGCACGGCATGCGGCTGGTGGGCCCCAACTGCTTCGGAATAGCCGTTCCCGCGCTCGGGCTGAATGCCACGTTCGCCGCGACCAGCCCGCCGGCCGGAGTGGCCGGCCTCGTCGTGCAGTCGGGCGGGATCGGGGTCGCCGTGCTCGAGCACCTGTCCAGGCTGGGAATCGGCATCTCCTCGTTCGCCTCGGTTGGCGACAAGTACGACGTGTCGAGCAACGACATGTTGCTGTGGTGGGAGCAGGACGCGGTGACGAGGCTGGCCGTGCTGTACGTCGAGTCATTCGGCAGCCCGCGCAGGTTCGCCCAGACCGCGCGGCGGGTCGGCCGCCAGTTCCCCGTGCTGACGGTCATCGGCGGCCGGTCGGCCGCGGGGCAGCGCGCGGCCGCGTCGCACACGTCGGCCGCGGCCACGCCGCTGGTCACCCAGGAGGCGCTCTTCGGGCAGGCCGGGGTCATCGCCACGACCAGCCTGGGCGAGCTCATCGACACCGCGGCGCTGCTCGCGTGCCAGCCGTTGCCCGCCGGCGGCAGGATCGGCATCGTCACGAACGCGGGCGGCGCCGGCGTGCTGGCAGCCGATGCGTGCGGCGACAACGGCCTGCTGGTCACGGTGCTCGGCGCTGACACGCAGCAGCGGTTGCGCGCGATCTTGCCGGCCGGGGCCGCCGTGGCAGGTCCAGTCGACACGACGGCAGCGGCGAGCCAGGCGGCGTTCCGGTCCTGCATCGAGGCGGTGGCTGAGGATGACGGCGTGGACGCCGTCATGGCGATCACCGTGCCGACCGCGCTCGGCACCCTCGAGCCCGGCATCCTCAGCGCGAACCTGGCCGGCGGGCGCGGCCAAGGGCCGGATAAGCCGCTCGTGGCCGTCATGCTCGACCAGACCGAATCGGTCACGCTCCGCCAGCCGGGCGAGCAGCCTGCCGGTGCCGGGCAACTGGCCGCCGGTGACGACGCCTCGGCCGGCGCCGACCGCCGCGCGCGCCGGGCGATTCCGTCTTACCTCTACCCGGAGGGAGCGGCCCGCGCCCTCGGCCATGCCGTCAGGTACAGCACCTGGCGGTCCGGCGACCCCGGGCAGGTACCCGAGCTTGCCGGGCTCAGGCTAGACGACGCGCGGAGCCTCGTAGCCGGCTACCTCAGCGATAACCACCTCGGCGGCTGGCTGCCGCCCGAGCAGACGACCCGGCTGCTCTCGTGCTACGGGATCACGCTGGCGCCGACGGCGGGGGTCACCAGCGCGGACGCGGCGGCGAGGGCGGCACGAGAGCTCGCGGCTAGCAGGCTGCCAGTGCAGGGACGTGCCGCGCGCGGGCAGCCGACTCAGGGGCAGCCGACGCGAGCGCCGGCGCGCGGCGCCTTCGCGCTCAAGGCCGACGTGGCCGGGCTGGTGCACAAGAGCGATGCGGGCGCCGTCCTGCTCGGCCTGCGCACCGAGGCTGAGGTCAGGCGTGGCTACGCCGAACTGGCGGCCAGGTTCGGCCAGGCCCTGCGCCAAGTGCTCGTCCAGCCGATGATCACCGACGGAGTCGAGGTGCTGATCGGGGTGGTGCACGAACCTGTGTTCGGCCCGCTCGTGGTGTTCGGCCTGGGTGGCGTCGCTACGGACGTGCTCGGCGATCACACCGCCCGGCTGACCCCGCTGACCGATGTCGACGCGGACGCGATGATCCGCGGCATCCGCGCTGCGCCGCTGCTGCACGGCCATCGCGGGTCTCCGCCGGCCGACGTGCGGTCGCTCGCCGACCTGCTGCTGCGGGTGTCCAGGCTGGCCGACGAGATCCCCGAGGTGGCCGAGCTCGACCTCAACCCCGTGATCGCCCGCCCGGACGGCGCGGTCGCCGTTGACGCCAGGATCAGGCTGATCCGCGCCGAGCCGCAAGACCCCTTCCTACGCCGCCTTCGCTGACCCGATTGCTCGTCCCCCGAGTCGCCGAGCACATCGTGGGGTCCTTGCTGTCGCTTCAACAGCAGCAAGGACCCCACGTTGTCGCCGGAGCAAGATCGCGCTGCGGCGGTCAGCCCGCCACCGTCCGGTCAAAGGGCACGACAGCAACGACACCATCGAGGTCTGGCTCGGCGGGGAACACAAACTGGATCGCGCTGGTGATCGGATCGACCCAGAGCAACGAGTTGCCGCCACCTGGGCAGGCGTTCGCGGCCTGGACGAGCAGGCGTGAGCCGAACCCAGTGACGACCGTGTTGTTGTTCGCGGTACCGGGCACAGCGACCTGGTGCAGGGTGCCGTTCTGCCACTGCCAGCCGATGAACTCCGAGCAGCCCGCGCCGGTGGCCTTGAGGTAGAGGTCGCCGGTGGACAGGCGCCAGGCCTCGACGTCGCCGTAGTCGGGACCGTGCCCCTCGCGCTGCGGGGTGAGCGCGGTCACCTTGCCGCCCCCGACGGGGAACAGCCAGAGCCTGGGGTAGTAACGGATCCCCCTGGCGCTGCACCAGGCGAGCACGGTGCTGGAGCTCCACCAGCGGACCGGGTCACATCCGGTCACTGGAACCGGCGCGCTGAATCTCCTGACGCTGCTCCCGGTGTTGCCGACCTGCTCGAGGCCGCTGCTGGTGCCGACGATCACCGAGGTGCCGTCAGGCGAATCGATCGCCCCCGTCAGCGCCTTTCCCGATGCCAAGACGGTCTGCAACCGGCCCGCCAGGTTGTACCGCACGACTTGCTCGGTGTCCCCATGCGGGAGCATGGCCAGCAGGTTCAGCCCACTCGGCCTGGTGTAGCCCAAGGCGCCGGCCTCGGACGGCAGGGTGAACTTCCCGACGACCTTGCCGGTGGCTAGGCTGATCTGCTCAAGCTGGACCGGCTTGCCCGGCAAAGGACTATAGGCGGCCACGAGTACCCGTTGCCGGTCGCCGGACCAGTCCACCAGGGAGTAGGCGGGCCCGGAGTAACTGGCCGGCCAGGTATAGAACGGGTAGCTTTTGCCCTGCGGGCTAGTGAGGTACAAGGCCTCAGCGCCCTTGACCGCTCGCTTTGCCTGGGGTGTGGTCGACCCGGAGTACTCGAAGACCGCCCAGCCGGGACCGGCCTTGTTCCAGGGGGCGACGGAGGCCGCGCGCGGGCGGGCCACCGACGCCGGGCCGGCGGGCGCAGCGAGCGCGGCCACCGTGCTCACTGCCGCGACCCCGAGCACGGCAACGGCGAGCGCCGTGCTCCTGCTGGCCCTCGCCAGCCGGGTGACGCACCGGTTCTCGGCCATGCGAAGACACCTTTTCATCGCGGGAGTAGTTGACCGAAATCTAGTCGAGATATCCCATTAACAGTGGAGTTTTGCGCTTGAAGAACTCACAGGGCCAGCTGGGGCGAGGCTGTCGGCCTCTGCCCGCGGCTGGCCCTGTGCTGGCGAGCTACCGCATCAGGCCGGAGCGGACGACCCGGACTCAGCCCCGGCCCCCTGCGCCGGCCGCGCCTGCGCGACCGTGGCGGGCGCCGCCCCTGTCGGCGTGGCCGGCGTGCGGTACCAGGAGCGCCAGATCAGCCGGTACAGCGGGATGTACCGGGGGATGTCGCGCAGGCCGGGGATGAACGGCACGAACAGCAGCAGCGCCGTGCAGACGAAGGTGAAGTAGACGGCCCAGATGTCCGCGTTCGGCGAGGTGCTGAACGGGGCGATGTGGTACCAGAGCTGGTACAGCCACAGCCAAGGCTGGCCTGGGTAGTTGCCCGTCTCGTTCATGACGCCCCACTGGCCGCCGCTCAGGTTCATGTTCGTCGCGATGTTTGCGTAGTAGCCGCCGTCGTTGACGAACAGCAGCGGCTTGGTGTAGTTGGTGCCGTAGAACGGGTGCTGCGCTAGCAGGTCAGCGTCGATGATCCCGCTCTGGGCGGCCTTGAGCTCGTATTGGAGCAGCACCGGGACCGGGCCCGAGCCCGGGACTGCCAGCAGCCCGCTGGCCGGAACGGACGCGCCGGACTTGAGCGCGGCGCTGGCGTAGGCGGTGGCCCACTTGTCTCGCTGCGCCGACGGCGCGCCGTTGTACCGCGCCAGCGCCGCCGCCAGCCGTGGGGCGGTCGGCGCGAGCTTGGCCAGGGGCCCGAGCACGAAAGTCTGCGCCGGGTTGATGGGCTGGGTGACGCCGGCCAGGGTCTGCCAGTTGACCGGTCCGACCTGCTGCACCTGCTCGGTCCCGTGGTTGTAAGGCGGCCCGTACGTGGCGGTGAACGATGTCCCGTTCAGCTCGGTCGCTGCGGTCCCCACGAAGTCGATCGGCAATGCCTTCGCCCACGTCTGCACCGTCAGCGACGGCACGTCGGGTGAGGACAGGACGCCGGCCATCGCCAGCGTGATCGCGCCCACGATCAACGTCGCGTAGGTGCCCTCCTTGAGGATGTCGTACCGCCGGGTCGGGCCGCGCCACGGCGCGGCGTCGGTCTGCGCGGCGGCCTTGCGCGCGGCGCGGCCGCGCGCGGCCTGGGCTGGCAGCGGGTGGCTGACGCCGCGGAC